>CAZKWZ010000006.1:0-17061 GCA_964556795.1 uncultured Gammaproteobacteria bacterium
TCCTATAAAAAGACTAATCGATATCTTTGGTTCATTGATACTACTAATCCTTACCTCTCCGATTTTTCTGATTTCTGCCCTTTTAATCGGATTTACTTCAAAGGGTCCAGTCATATTTAAACAAAAAAGGGTTGGTAGAAAAGGTGAATTCTTTATGTACAAATTTAGATCCATGAGGGTTGGTGATAACGATAAATTCTTAAAAGAAAATTATCCAGAACTTTGGGAAAAATACAAAGCAAATGATTGGAAGCTCTCTGCCAACGAAGATCCACGCATTACCCCAATTGGAAAGTTTATTAGAGCTACTTCAATTGATGAATTTCCCCAATTTGTAAATGTTTTAAAAGGTGAAATGAGTCTGGTGGGACCCCGCGCTTATCGCGATCAAGAATTACACGAATACGCTAAAAAATACCCTAAAACCAAAAATTATATAAAAATCATCCGTACCGCCAAACCTGGTATCACTGGACTTTGGCAAGTTTCCGGAAGAAATGACTTACCTTTTGAAAAAAGAGCCAAAATGGACGCTGATTACATAAAAAATCGTTCCCTTAGACAGGAAATTGCTATCATCTTTAAGACCCCAATGGCTATGTTTTCTCGCTGGTAAAACATGCTAAAATTTATCCATGGATATTCCTGCCAATTTAATCAAAAACGTTCCTCAACCAATTGTTAAGAGTAAAAATAAAAAGGTCAATAAAAAATTGCTGACCTTTTTTTCCATATTTTTTGGAATTATCACAGTTTTAGCCTTATCTTTATTTTTCTTTCTCTACCTCCCTGGCAAAGCAATATTCAATCAAATTAATGAAGCCAAACAAGTTGTCGGAACCCTAAAACAATCTATCTCTGACAAAAACCTAACTCAAAGTAAAATTGCTCTTAGTAATCTAAGTCAACAGGTTTCCAAAATTGATAGTAAATTTAAAAAATTATCGTATCTAAAAATAATTCCTATTGCCAAAAATTATTATCATGACGGTGAAAACCTTATAAAAATTGGCAACGATGCCCTTGAAACAGGCAATATTGTCATTCAGGCAATTGAACCTTACCAAGATTTTCTAGGTTTAAAGGGCTCCGGTACTAGTAGTGCCAAAACCACCGAAGACAGAATTGCTTTTTTAACTGAATCAGTTGAAAGTCTCCTACCACATTTAGATTCAATTGATAACAAAGTAACTGAAATAAATACTTTAATAAATCAAATTGACATTACCCGTTACCCGGAAACAATTAAAGGAATTCCTTTACGACAAGACTTTAATAAAGCTCAGGAAGCTATTGGCCAGGCCAAGAAATTAATCAGTGATGGTAAACCTATTCTCACCAAAGTCTCTTGGTTACTTGGTAAAGATAAAACTAGAAATTACCTAGTAATTTTTCAGAATGATGGCGAACTTCGTCCCAGTGGTGGCTTTTGGACTGCTTATACCACTATCGCAGTTAATAATGGAAAAATAACTCCAGGTACCGCCAGTAACATTTATGATCTTGATGACAAACTTTCAAGCACTACTCCGGCCCCGAGAATTATCAAATCCTATCACATCAATGTTCCTTATTTGAACCTTCGTGACAGCAATTTATCACCTGATTTTCCCACCGATGCGCAAATATTCTTAGATAATTATTATAAAGCCATGGGTAAAAAACCCCAATTTGATGCCGTTATCGCCCTTGATACCCAAGTTTTAGTTGATATGGTACGGGTTTTGGGTAAACTTGATACCACCGTTGGTACCTTTACTACTGATGCCGATCCCAGATGTAGTGGCTGTCCAAAAATAATCTATGATCTTGAATGGATTTCAGGCAGACCAAGAAACTATATTGAAAAAGATCGTAAAGGCTTTATGGGACCATTAATGCGGGCTCTTTTAGCCAATGCTATGGGCTCCGGAAAAGAGAAAATGGGACCATTAGTTCAATCCTTTTTTAATAATATCAATCAAAAGCATATTTTGTTCTTCTTTACCGATACCGAAGTTCAAAAAGCCGCCGAATCAGCCAATATCGCTGGACAAATTATTCAAACTGATTCAAATACAGATTATTTTCATCTAAATGACGCTAATTTTGCCAGCGCTAAAAGTAATATTTTCATAACTCAAAAAATCAAACATGAAATTACTACTAATAATGGAAACATTGAGCACAAATTTACCATCACCTACACTAACCCGGCTAAGGCATCCAACTGTAATCTTGAAAAAGGTGATTTATGTTTAAATGCTCCAACATACCGTGATCTGTTTAGATTTTACGTTCCCACCGGTAGTAAACTGATAAAAATGACCGGTTCAGAAATTGAGCCCCTCCAATACGAAGAATTAGGTAAACAAGTTTTTGAAGGTTTTTACGGCAACAAGTATCCGCTATATTCCATGTCAAACAACAAGGTCACTCTTCAATATAGTTCACCTGTTAAAGCCAGTAAAAACTATACTCTTTACCTTCAAAAACAACCTGGAACCAAAGCTGTTGAGTATGAAATGTACGTCAACGGGCAGAAACAAGAAACATTTTCTTGGGTCGCCGACAAAAGCATTAGGCTTTCCCTTTAATGCCAAATTTTTTTAGTACCACAGGTATCGTTATTAATAAACATCACCAAAAAGAAGGTGATTTAGCCATAACACTATTTACCCAAAATATGGGTAAAATAAAATGTATTGCTAAAGGGGTTCAATCACTAAAAAGTCGTCGTCTTGGTCATTTAGAAATTGGCAGTCTGATAAAAGTTAGTCTTTATGAAAATAATTCATATTACTGGCTATCTGAAACTGAATCAATTTCCTCATTTTTACAAGCATCCTCATCACTAAGCCAAATCAATTTGCTCTTCTATTTTTTAGAAATTGTTAATACCTTGTTACCCTTTGAACAAGATCAACCCGAACTTTACCAAATAATTGTCAAATCTGTTGATGCCATCAGCAAAAATCGTTTTTCCAGCTTTATTCAACTAGAGATATCTTTTCTTGAAAATTTAGGATATGGTCTTCCAAAAGAAATTTTAAAAAGCTTTCAAGATAGGGATTATAAAAACTGCCAACAACTCCTTAAAAAATATTGTGAATCAATAATTGAAAAACCACTCAGAAGCAGTAATCTTTTTCATTAATCAGCTATAATACACACATGACTAACGAACAAAATGATACCGTTGCCAAAATTGTTTCTCTCTGTAAACGTCGGGGAATTATTTTTCAAAATAGTGAAATCTATGGTGGAGTTCAAGGTTTTTATGACTATGGTCCCATAGGTGCTCTGATGAAAAATAACTGGAAATCTTTATGGACCAAACATAATGTTCAACAACGTCCCGATATGGTTCTAATTGACGGTTCAATTATTACTCATCCAAAAGTCTGGGAGGCCTCGGGACATGTCAAAAATTTTGCCGATATTATGGTGGAATGTAAAAAATGTCATAAACGCTTCCGTCCCGATCTCATAGAAAACGCCTCCAAATGTCCTGAATGTGGGGGTGAATTTACTGAAGGTAGAAAATACAATATATTATTTGAAACTGAAATTGGAGTCATTGAAGGTGAAAAGCTCCATGCTTATCTTCGCGGTGAAGCTTGCCAAACTATTTATTTAGATTTTAAAAATATTGTTAATTCATGTCGTGTCAAAGTTCCCTTTGGAATTGCTCAAATAGGAAAGGCTTTCCGAAATGAAATTACCCCTAAAAATTTTTTGTATCGAACCAGAGAATTTGAACAATGGGATATCCAGTATTTCTGTAAAGCAGAAGATATGGACAAATTTTATGAATTCTGGAAAGCTGAAAGAATGGCCTGGTACCAGGGTTTATTTAACCACAAAGACTCCCTTCGTTTTCGTCAACATGAAGCTGATGAACTAGCTTTTTACGCTAAAAAGGCTTTTGATATTGAATATAATGCCCCTTGGGGTTGGGCAGAAATGGAAGGTATTCATTGGCGAGCTGATTATGATCTTTCCCAACATTCGAAATTTAGCGGAGAAGACTTAAAATATGACGATCCGGTTACACACGAAAAATATCTTCCACATATAGTTGAAGCCTCTGGTGGAGTTGATCGGTCTTTTTTCTTTTTACTTCTCGACGCTTTCCAGGAGCAAAAATTGGATAACGGAGAAATTAGATCATATCTAAAAATTAAACCAATAATTTCTGCCTATAAAATGGCTATATTTCCATTAGCCGCCAATAAACCCGAATTAGTCACTATTGCAGAAAATTTATATAGAGACCTCTCAAAAAACTATTCTGTAGATTTTGATGATAGTAGTAACATTGGTAAAAAATATCGACGTCAGGATGAAATTGGCACCCCTTGGTGTGCTGTGGTCGATTATCAAACCTTAGAAGATCAAACTATCTCTGTACGCGACAGGGACACTATGTCTCAAATTAGAGTCAAAATTAACGAAATTGACTCTTGGTTACAAAAGCAGTTAAATTAAACTATGAAAAAATACCTCGGTCTTATCCTTATCTCAATGTTATTTATTTCCGCCTGTGGTAAAAAAGCTACAGTTACGGTTGTCCCGACTCCTACTCCTAGATTAGTCGAGATGGCAGTTGAAAATCGCCCGCTAATTTCCCTGACCTCACGATCTGATGGACATGAATTAACCCTAAAAATAGGCTCTATCTCTGGCGAAATAACTAAGATTGAATATGAAGTCACCTATACTGCTAATGATAATGGTTTAGAAATTGAAAAAGGAGCTAGTGGAATTGTTGAATCGTCTGATATTGCCACAGGTAATGTCAGTCGTAAAATTTTATTAGGTACTGAAAGTTGCACTAGCGGTTGTAAATATAAATATGATAATGGGGTTACTGGCGGGAATTTAAACCTTATCTTTACTACCAAAAATGGACAAATTTCTACCTTTGAATCTCCGTTTATTCTTCTAAGTAATACTGATGTTAAAAAAGCCGGTAAATTATTGTGGACTGCAGAAAACTACACCTTTACTCCTACCAAATTTATTAATGGGAGTTATTTTATAGCTCATAAAGACTATAAAAACGGTGGTTACATGGTCACCAATAGTAGCTCGCTTTAATGAATTATCACCAACCTGTCCTCCTAGATCAAGTTGTCGCTTCACTAAATCCTAAACCTGGTCAAATAATACTAGATGCCACTCTTGGACATGGTGGACATACTATCGAATTTCTAAAATTAGGAGCAATTGTTTATGGTCTGGATGCTGACCCAAACAATCAAACCATTGCTACCAATAGAATCAAAGATTTAGGTTTAGATAAAAATTTTCATCCTATTAAAGGAAATTTTTCTCGTTTACTCCAAATTTGGAAAAAAAATATTAATACTCCAATAGATGCTCTTTTAATCGATTTAGGTTTAAGTGTAAATCAACAATCCGGTCAAAGCAGGGGATTCTCATTTAATGATCCACTTTCTTTGGATATGCGTCTAAATCCAAAATTACAAAAGCTTACCGCCGAAGAAATTATCAATACTTGGGACAAAAATCAACTTTACGAACTATTTACTAAATATGCTCAAGAAAAATTAGCCAAACCTTTAATCTACGAAATAATTCAGTCAAGACAAATTCACCCCATTAAAACCGGTCTTGAATTGAGTCGTATCATAGAAAATTATTATCGTAAAAAAAATTATTCTAGCTCCAAAAATCCGGCTACAAAAATTTTTCTTGCTCTAAGAATTGCCGTTAACGATGAGTTTGAAAATTTGAAAAAGGTTTTAAATAATAGTCAAAAAATTATCAAAAAGGGTGGATATGCCGCCATTATTTCTTTTCACTCTGGTGAAGATAGAATCGTCAAACAATACCTAGCTAAAAATAAACTTTCAAATAAAAAAATTCTTCCGACTCATCAGGAAATCAAAAAAAATCCTTTATCCCGTTCAGCCATCCTTAGAGTTTTTGAAATATAATCATGTCAAATCGAATATTATTTGCCATCGCTTTAGGACTTATTTTTTTTCAATTACTTTTTTCCGTTTATTACTCCGGAAAAATTGTTACCTATAACCAGGAATATGCCATTTTGGAAAAAAAATTTAGTGAACTTAAGTCAGAAAATCAAAATTTAGAAATAAAATTTACAAACAAATACGCCATAAATGGAATCAACACGCCCTAAAATTATTTTGATTACCATCTACACCTGTTTTATCTTTATCTTGGCCAAACTTTTTTACTGGCAGATAATCAAAGGTCAGGAACTTCGTGACAAGTCTATTTCCCAAATCTATAAATTAGAAAAAATTATCCCTCAACAGGGACATGTTCTTAGCTCAGATTCTTTTCCTCTAAGCCTTGATTATTCTTACTACACTCTCTCACTTTATAAACCAAATTTTAAAAAAGAACTTCCTGAAATAATTAATGAAATCAGCAACATAAAACCAGAATTCGCTACCCAAAACGCCAAGCTACTTGAGAAATTCAATAATCCTTCTCAAAAGTGGATGGAGTTTATTACCCAATTTAATCGTGATGAGATGCTTAATCTATCAAAAGTCGATGGTCTCGACTTTAGTCTTAGACAAAAACGTTATTATCCAGAGAAAAACCTGGCTTTAAATCTAGTTCAAAATCTAGAACGATATTATCGTCGTCAAATTTCTGGTCAAATAGGTTTTACCAGAACAATTATCGATGGTACTGGTGAAAATTTACTCACTAGAAAAAATTGGCAAAAAAATGAAATTGACGGACAAGATATTCATATTTCCCTAAATCGGCAAATCCAACTTTTATCAGAAAATTCACTAAAAAATGGAGTCGAAAAATATCAAGCAGACGCGGCCTCACTAATAATCATCAAACCTCAAAATGGAGAAATTATTGCCATGGCTTCGTATGAAGCCAGTCCTTCTGCTCAGGATACGAAAATTCCCAATATTGGTAATCTTTTTGAACCTGGTTCAATTTTTAAGCCTTTAATTATGTCTTCAGCTTTAGACTCAAAAAGTATTTCTCCAGACTATACCTGTTCCAAATGTAATCAGCCTCGAATTATTGGTCAATACACTATCAATAACTGGAACAATGAGTTCCATGCCGACACTAATTTAAAAGATATTATAAAAAATTCCGATAATATCGGCATGAGTTATATCATAGAAAAACTTGGTTTAAAAAATTTTTTAGAGTATTTTCATCGTCTTAAACTTGATCAAAAAACCGGCATAGAATTAACCGGTGAATCGATTTCGCCATTAAAAACCCAATGGCCGGACATTGATTTAGCTACTGCTTCTTTTGGACAAGGTATCGCTGTTAATCAGCTTCAAATGGTACAAGCCTTTAATGCTATTGCCAACAATGGACAATTGGTAAAAGTTCATTTTAATAAACAAAGCTCACTTGAAACCAATTTAGTCTTTTCCTCCGAAACAATGTCACTTATGCGAGATATTCTTATTTACGCTGTAAACAATAGTCCGGTGGCCTCATTAAAGCCAAAAGATATGGAAGTTTGTGCTAAGAGTGGTACAGCTCAAGTCGCAGTCAAAGGAGAATATGTCGATAGTAGTACTATTGGCTCATACATTGGCTTTTCCCCTTGTGTCAATCCAAAATTTACTATGATTGTAACAGTAAATAATCCCAAGGCATCTCAATGGGGTTCGTCAACTGCTGCTCCAATTTGGTTCGAATTAGCCCAAAATATTGAGCCTTTGTTATAATTAACTACCTTTTATGATTCGCCAATTTAAAAATATTTTTTACCACCTCCCTCAAAGTATTTTTTGGAATTTATACTACGCCTTTCCTTCACGTAAATTAACATTAATTGGCGTTACCGGCACTGATGGTAAAACAACAACTTGCACCTTAATTCAAAAATTGCTTGAAAATAGTGGCATAAAATGCGGGATAATCAGCACCATTAGCTCACCCGGACTTCACACCACCAGCCCAAATCCCAGAGATCTACAAAAGATATTTTATAATTATCAAAAACTGGGTTATACCCATGTCATTTGCGAAGTCACTTCGCACGCTCTTGATCAGTACCGTTATTTTGGCTGTCACTTTAAAATAAGCGTTATTACCAATATTACTCATGAGCATCTTGATTACCACAAAACCATTGAAAATTATATTGTTACCAAGTCAAAAATATTTTCTCAATCCTCACTAGCTATTCTAAACCATGATGATACTCATTATTCGGATCTCAAAAAGTTAGTTAAAATCCCAACAGCGACATACGGTGTTAAAAATAAATCTGATTACACAGCAAAAAATGTTGAGTTAACCCAAAATTCTCTGAAATTTGATATTGATAAACAAAAATTTATTACCGATAGTAACTATGAATATCAACTATACAATATCCTCGCTGCTTATTCTGTTTTTACCACGCTTAACCTTGATCCAAAAATATTTTCCAGTACTATTTTACATTTCCCAGAAACAAAGGGTCGCCGGGAGATAGTTGAAAACAGCCTCCACATAAAAACTATTATTGACTTTGCTCACACCCCAAATGCTCTGGCTCTTACTCTTTCCTCTCTTCGAAAAACCACTACCGGTCGACTGATTGTCATCTTTGGAGCTACTGGTGGTAGAGATAAAAGTAAACGTCCCATTATGGGTAAAAATGTTTCTGAAATAGCCGATATTGCCATTATCACCGCCGATGATACTAGAAATGAAAAAATTGAAAATATAAACCAAGAAATAATTTCCGGTATTGATCGACAAAAGTCAGTCCTTATCAATCCTTTAAATATTTCTTTAAACCAACCCAATACTTTTTATTATGCCAATATTCCCAATCGCCAAGATGCTTTTAATCTAGCTGTAAAAATTTCCAAAAGTGGTGATACTATCGTTGCCTGCGGCAAGGGACACGAAACTACTATTCTTCATGGTAAAACCGAATATCCTTGGTCAGAGGCTGAAGCTTTTAGAACTGCTTTTCGTCTTAAAAGTCAAAATGTTTAACATAAAAAACCACCTAACAATCGAAGATAATTACCAAAATGGGCTTTTACCTCAACGTAATTCAAGGGAATATTTTTATCAGGATGAAAATAGTAGCTCCAGGACTGACTTGAGTTTATTTCAATTATCTTCAGAGAATAGGCGAATCTTAAAAAAAACCGATAATTTTTTCTTTGAAAAACTACCTTTAAAAAATTTTCATTTTGAAATTAATACCCAAAAACAAATTAATAAATGGCTAAAAGAGCTTGAATGGGACTTTCCAGCATCATCAATTAAAACCATATTTACCAATCATATTTTTAATTATCTATATGTATGGTACGATTCATCAAAAAATATTTGTGCCTATTCTATTTGCTATCAAGACAAAAATATCTCCCATATTGCCTATGTTTTTTATAACCCAATTTATGCTCACAATGATTTACCAATTAGGCTATCACTCCAAGTAATAATTGATAGCTTTCAAGACAAACTAAAATACTGTTACTTAGGTCGCTTTAACCCTCAAAGTAAACTGGGATTCTATAAAAGAAACTTCCCTGGATTCCAGTATTTTACTCAAGGGCAATGGTTGCCATATAATTAACCAATATGCATATCCATATCGTCGGCATTGCCGGCTCGATGACTGCACCGTTAGCTCTGGCTCTCCAAAAACAGGGACATCACCTCAGCGGATCTGATCAAGAGAAAATCTATCCACCTTTCAGTCAACAACTTCATAAAGCTAATATCCCCATTAACCAAACCAATATTAACCATCAAATCGATTTAGCCATAATTGGATCTTCTTTTAAATCTTTTAAAAAAACACGTGATGAATATGAAGATATTAAAAACAAAAATATTTCTTACATTTCCGCCACTAACTATATATCTCAAAATTTAATTAAGAAAAACTCAATATTAGTTGCCGGATCATATGGTAAAACAACTATCAGTGCCGCTATATCTTTTCTACTAAAAAATTCATCTTTTAATCCCTCATATATGTTTGGCGGCCAGAGTTTAAATAAATTAGAATCAATTCACTTCTCTGATTCTGACTGGTCAGTAACCGAAGCCGATGAATCTATTAATGGCCTAGACACACAAGCTAAGTTTTTATATTATCCGGTCAAATATCTTATTCTTACCAGTGCCAACTGGGAACACAAAGAAAGTTATGCCTCAGCCAAGGATAATCTCCTTGCTTTCGAAAAACTAATTAAAAATATTCCCAAAGATGGGGTTGTTATTTACAATCCAAAAGATTCATCTATTCAAAAAATTCTAAAATTCGCCAGGTGTTCCACCATTGCCTACCAAGCCACAAAACTAAAAAATAACTTACTGGGACTTCACAATCAAGAAAATCTCGGAGCCGTCGAAGCTTTAGCTAATTTTTTACACATTCCTCAAACCAAAATTAATTCTTCATTCAAATCGTTTAAAGGGATTAAACGTCGTTTAGAATTAGTTGCCAATATCAATAATATTCTTTTTATTGACGACTTTGCCCAATCTCCAGAGAGAATATCCTCTGCGCTTCAGGCAATAAAATCTTTTTATCCAAATTCAAAAATTAAAGTTTTTTACGAAAATCATGCCTCCTTTGCTCAATATTCTTCAAATTTAAAGGAATTATCTTCAGCCTTATCAACAACCAAGGAAGTCATTATTTTCCGTCTTAAATTCAATTCTCAAATAAATTCTCATGACAGATTATGTGCCAAAGACTTTTTAAAAAGTATTCCTAATTCCATGTATTTACCTTTAGAAAAAGATATTTTAAATCATTATAAAAATACCCTAAATAGCGGAGATATTTTAATTCACTTTAGTTCCGGTGGTTCAGAAGGTCTAAAAATATTAAAAAAAATTATCCATTTATTTAAAGGAAATTAGTCATGTCCCAATACATAATTAATGGTGGTAAAACCCTAAACGGCGAAGTTTCAATTCGCGGAGCCAAGAATGCTAGTTTTAAACAAATTATTGCTTCCATGCTTTCTAGTGAAACCACTCATTTATTAAATGTACCAGCAATTTCCGATGTTCATATAACTCAAAGTATAGCCGAAAGTATGGGCACAACTATTATACATAATGGTGCTCATAGTCTGGAGATTACTACTTCTAAAATTAACCGTCCTGTCGTTCCCCAGGGTACCGGTGAAAAATCCAGAACCTCATTTATGTTTATCGCTCCTCTTTTATCCCGATGTGGCGAAGCCACAGTACCTATGCCAGGTGGTGATAAACTCGGTGCCAGACCATTAGATAGACTTTTCGATTGTTATCGACAAATGAATATCAATATCCAGGAATTTGATGACCACTTACACTTTAGTACTACTGGAATTATTGGAACCGAATTTGAATTTCCCAAACCATCACATACTGTCACCGAAGTCATCCTTATGACTTGTGCTCTAGCCCAGGGGAACAGCACCATTCGTAATGCTGCCTGTGAACCGGAAATCGACGATCTAATTGATATGTTAAATTCTATGGGTGCCCAAATCCAACGTGACCAAAATGATCCTAAAATTATTTATATAAAAGGTGTTAATAAACTTCATGGAACTGAACACCAAATAATTGCCGATCGTAATGAAGCCGTTACCTTTGCTTGTGCCGCTTTAACTACCAAAGGTTCTATAAATATTTTAAGAATAAACCCCAAAATTATCGAAACATTTTTAAAAACAATCGAAAATATGGGGGCAAAAGTTAATCGTGGTCGTGATGAAGTCGAAATTACTTGGATTGAACCATTAAAAGCTATTGCTATCGAAACTGAACCGGAGCCTGGTTTTATGACCGATTGGCAAGCTGTTTTTTCCTTAGTTTTATCTCAAGCCGTTGGTTGCAGTAGTGTTATTGAAAGAATTTTTCCGTCCCGCTTTCAACACATTGCTATGTTAAATTCCATGGGTGCCAAAACTAAATTTTTTAATCCCGAAGTCAAAAATCCCGGTGAATATTATCAGTTTAATCCTGAATCTGACAAACCAGAATTTTTTCATGGTGTCAAAATTTACGGACCTACCAAGTTAAATCCCATAAATTTACCGGTCAACGATCTTCGTGCCGGCGCGTGTTTAACCCTGGCTGCCTTAACCGCTTCTGGTAAAAGTATTATTGACAATGTTGAATACATTGAGAGAGGATATGAAAAATTAGCTGACCGTCTTTGTTCGCTTGGTGCTAATATAAAATATATCAAAACATGATTCACCTATATCTTGGACTACTTTTATTTTCTTTCCTGGCTACCAGCATCTTAGTTGTTCCTTATATAAACCTACTTTATAAACTTAAGTTTCAACGCCAAAAACAACAAACTAAAGATTTTCAAAATAAAAGTACCCCTATTTTTGACAAATTTCATTCAGTGAAAAGTGGTACTCCCGTAGGTGGGGGACTATTAATAATTATTGCTGTCGTTATTCTCTTTGCCGTTCTTTTCCCGATGCTAAAGATGTCACGTATCTTTATTTCTAGTAATTATCATCTACTAAACGAATTAGTGGTCATATTTTTTACCTTTATTAGCTTTGGATTACTTGGTCTTTATGATGATATCCTAAAATTTTTTAACTTTAAAAACACCGGATTTTTTGGTCTAAGAATGAAATATAAACTATTTTTACAAATAGTATTAGCTACCATCACCTCACTTTTAATTTATTTCAAACTGGGTATAAATTTTATTTATTTACCTTTTATTGGAGCAATTAGCCTGGATTTATTTTTTATTCCTATATCCACACTAATCATAGTTGCCTTTGCGAATTTTTTTAATATCGCTGATGGTCTTGATGGACTTGCCTGTGGAACCTTAATGATTTCTCTTTTTGCTTTCTGGATTCTAGCCGGAACCTCTCTTGATACTCCAATTTCATTATTCCTCTCCCTGTGGATTGGAGCTTTAATTGCTTTCTTATATTTTAATGTCTATCCAGCCCGTATTTGGTTGGGCGATGTTGGTTCATTATCCTTTGGGGCTACCTTTGCGGTCATTGCCCTCCTTCTTGGCAAGGTTGTTCCTCTATTTATTGTCGGGGCCCCTTTTATTATTGAAGGGATGAGTAGTGCTCTCCAAATATTTAGCAAAATTTACCTACATAAAAAACTTTTTCCTGCGGCTCCAATACATTTAACCCTTCAAAAAAATGGTTGGGAAGAACCAAAAATTGTCTTTAGGGCTTGGTTAGCTACAGTTATATTAGCAATATTTGGATTATGGTTAGGACTAAATTAGAAGATCTTCGTCAGGAAATTTTAAAATACATCGGCGTCCCTTATCATATAAATATTCCCAAATTAATATCTAAAGAAAACGTTTTGGTAGGAAAAGGAAATGCCAAAGAAATTGCCCTTAAAACAATTGAAATTGCTAATCAAAATAATATAAAACTTCTCGAATTGTCTCCACAACAAATTTATAACCTTCAAAAGAAAAATAATATTGGCATTGACTGTTCCGGTTTAGTTTGTCATTTATTAAACTTTTATTTTGGTACCAAATTAGATGTCCGAAAAACTTCGGCTGATATGCTTACCTCTACTCCGCTTTCACAAAAAATTAATTTTTCCGATATTAAAACTGCAGATTTAATCAGACAAAAAAACGGTCATCACGTTCTATTTGTAATTGAAAAAATTGGCAATAAAGTAATTTATGTCGACTCCTCCCGAAATAAAAGGGGAGTTAGATACGGAGAGTTTGAAATTAATGATAAAAATTTCAAAAGCAACGGAGCTTACAGATTATTTCTCCTCGATTAGTTCACGAAATTGTAGTGGATTTAATGACAATATTTCTACCTCAGTTCCACACTCTTCACACTCCAAAATATCACCAACTGTCATCTCTGATGATTTAATTTCAATCCCACAATCAGGACAAATAACCTTATTATTAGTATCTGACATAAAATTTAGCTAAAATATAACTAATCCATATTATATGACACCTCTAAGTAAAGTTGATAATCTATATTTTAAACGTGAAGATTTAAATCCCACTGGATCCAGTAAAGACCGGGCACTACCATATCAAATTCAAAATTTAATTAAAAAAGGATTTACTTCAGCTGTTATCTCATCCACCGGAAACGCGGCTATCTCCGCTTCATTTTATTGCCAACAAGCCAACATACCTCTAACAATTTTTGTTTCCCCAAAAATAAATCCTGACAAGCTTTCATTAATTAATGGAAAAATAATCACCTCACTTCAACCAATTAGCGATGCTATAAAATTTTCCAAAGCCAACCATTCTTATCTATTACGTCAATCAACCGACCCTATCGCTCAAGTTGGTTATAGTGAAATCGCTTCAGAGCTTTTAGAACAACTACCCCAGATTAGTAGTATTTTTCTTCCCGTAGGTAGTGGAACTACACTATTAGGCGTTAGTAAATTTTTACCGGGCAATGTAAAAATCTTTGCCGTTCAACCGGCTAGTAACCCCACCATTTCCAGTGTCTTTACTCCGGTTTATTCCTCTGAGACTGAAACCATCACTGATGCCCTAAGTGTTAAATACCTACCACTCAAAAGAGATATCATCAAAACTATTCAAAATCATCAGGGCTCCGGAATTATCGTCAATAATCAGGCGGCAATTAATTGCTTAGACTTTATGAAACAATTTAATTCCTCTCCCGAATCTGCACTGACTTTAGCTGGTTTTTATCAGGCCAAAAAAGAATTTGATGTTGGTAATAGTCCGGTTATTTTAATCACAGCCAAAAAAAGATGAAATATTTAGAAGACATACTAAACAAATCGGGATTAAACTTTTTTTTCCTAGTTGTCGATAAATATCTAAATATAAATCTACCTAATCTGAAAAATTTTTATTCAATTTTTCAAGAAAATTTATCTATCAAAAACAGTGGCTACTTACTATCAAAACCCGACATTCAAAGTCAAATCAAATTACAATCAAATCCAGTCATTATTCCTTTTAAACCATCTGCAAAAATAGAACACATTTGTCAAAAAAATAACTGGTTATTAGCTGCAAATTCTGCCAAAATCAATCGTTTTCTTGAAGATAAAATTAAATTTTTCGATAATTGCCAAAAAAATAGTCTCCCGATTATTCCCGGATTAATATCTCAATTTAACCAAGAATCATTTTTAAAATCTCAAGAAATTTTTGGAAATAAAATAGTAATTCAAACACATTTTGGTTGGGCAGGAAATAGCACTCATCAATTTAGTAACTACTCTGATGCCCAAAAACTAATTCCGGAAGATACCGTATCAAAGTTTTCTCCCTTTATTGATGGTTATTCTCTCTTAAACAATTGCTGTTTGACTCGATATGGTTTAATTCAAAGTCCGCCAGCTCTTCAATATACCGGTCTGTCTAAATTTACTTCAAATCCCTTTGCTACCGTCGGTCGTCAATGGCCATCCCTGGCACCTATCAATATTCAAGAACAAATTAAAGATATTACCTCAGATTTTACTGACAAAATTTTAAAACCATTGAATTATCGAGGTTTTTTTGGATTAGATTTTTTAGTCTCCAAAGAAAAAGTATATTTGTTGGAATGTAATCCCCGGTTGACCGCCTCCTTTGCTTTTTACACTGATATCGAGCTAAAAAACAATTTAAATCCGCTGTTTTATTTCCATCTAGCTGAATTTTGTAATTTAGACTATTCCATTGATATCAAAAAAGAACAGGATAGATTTTATAATTCAAATATTATTGGATCCGAACTAACCCAAAGAGATTCCCATGGAGTTACTGTTAAAAAGCTAAATGACTTTTCAATTTTTTCAAAACAAATTAATCCCATAGTCATTAGTCCCGAAATACTGGAGAAATTTTAAATTATGAAATTTTCTCCTATCCTGCTTTACTCATCAATTTTGTCATTTATCGGTTTGCTTTTCATTTCTTCATCGTCCTTGTTTGAAGCCGAAAAAACCATTGGCGATCCTTACTTTTATCTAAAAAAACAATTAATTTGGTTGGGACTTGGTTTTATTTGTATGTTCATAACCTCAAAAATAAAAATTGACACTATCGTCAATAATTCTTTTAGAATTTACCTCTTTAGTATCATCTTTCTTTTGTTGGTACTTATCCCGGGAATAGGTATCAAAATTTTAGGTGCTAGGCGTCAGATAAGTTTGGGTTTTTTTAATTTTCAACCTTCCGAATTTTTCAAATTCGCCTCAGTAATATTTTTTTCTTATCTTTTCTCGCTCACAGAAAAGAGAAATCTCAAAAATTTAGCTATCTATCTTGGCCTACCATTAATTCTAATTATTATCGAACCAAATTTAAGCACCACTGTCATGATTGCCGCTATTGTTATTTCCATTTATTATCTTTCTGGAGCGGAAATTACTAGTCTATTTTCAGCCGGATTCATTGTTACCATATTAAGTTTGTTATTAATAGTAATTTCTCCATATCGTCTTGCTCGTGTCAAAACGCTTTTAAATCAACAAGAAAATCAAAACCTAAGCTATCACAGCGAACAAATGATTTTGTCACTGGCATCAGGGGGTTTATCAGGAAAAGGTTTTGCCAATTCTGATCATAAATACAAATTTTTACCTAAAATTAGCACTGATTCAATTTTAGCTATTGTCGGTGAAGAAACCGGTTTCATTGGTCTAACCCTTATTACCTATCTGTTTTTACTCCTAATCTCCAGACTAATCCGCATATCACAAGTCGCTACTGACTTATATGAAAAATTATTTCTTGGGGGAGTTGCTTCTTGGATTGCTTATCAAGGTTTAATTAATTTTGCCGCTATTGTTGCCTTAATTCCACTCACCGGAATTCCTTTTCCCTTTATTGCCTATGGTGGATCCTCATTAATTACCTTATTTTCCGCCCTTGGAGTTGCTATAAACATAGAAAATAAATATTCTAAATTGCTATACTCAAATAATGACCGAAACGAGGAAAATAATCATCACCGGTACTCACACCACACCCGCCATTGAATTAATCCATCAATTAAGAAATGACCGCGATATAGATTGGGATATTTATTATATTGGTAGAGATTTCAATTCTAGTGTTAGTAACGAAAAATCAATTGAATCACA
>CAZKWZ010000006.1:17161-29881 GCA_964556795.1 uncultured Gammaproteobacteria bacterium
ACTGTAATTCATCAAACCGGTAAAAAGGATTATTCCCTGTTTAGTAAATACACACATAAATACAATAATTATCTCGTATTTGATTATGTTGACTCCTCTGATATTGGTTGGGTATTTCACCACGCTAAACTAATCATCAGTCGGGCCGGAGCCAATACTACTCAGGAAATTGCTGCGCTGAACAAAAGTTCTATTATTATTCCGTTGCCAGTCAGTCAACAAGATGAACAACTAAAAAATGCTTTATGGTTAAAAAATAAATTACCTAAAAATACAATCTTGATAAAAGATTCAGAACTTACCAGTGAATTGCTGGATTCATCAATTTATAAATTACTGTATTCCAAAAACCCCACACCTCTTAAAAAATCTTCTCCAAACCTCAAACTGTTAAAACTCATTAAAAGGCTCTAAAATTAACCATGCAACATTTTAAGACTATTAATTGTTTAGATATAGGTACATCAAAAATTACCGCCATAATAGGGCAATACCCGGAAAATGAGACTAAGGTAAATATTGTTGGTATTGCTTCAGTTCCTGCTGTTGGATTTAAAAAAGGACAAATAATAAATCTAGAACAGGCATCAAAGACAATTACTGAATGTATCGAATCTTCAGAGAGAATGGCTGGTTTTCAAATAAACCACGCCTTTATCTCCCTAACTGCCCCTCACTTCGAATCTGTAAACTCCAAAGGAGTAACTGCTGTTTCCGGTACTAACGGAGAAATCTCCAGTTCTGATATTGACCGGGCTATCGAAGCCGCCAAGGCTATTTCACTCCCAGCTAATAAAGAAATTATCCATGTAATTCCACGACTCTATACCGTAGATGGACAAGAGGGTGTTGTCGATCCGGTTGGAATGAATGGAGTTCGCCTCGAAGTAGAAACTCACTTAATATTAGCCTCCACTCCGGCTTTGAAAAATTTATATAAATGTCTTGAAGATATAGGCATTAAAGTCGACAATATCGCTTATTCCGGTCTAACTGCTGCCAAAGCATGTTTAACTGATACTGAAACTGAGCTAGGAGTTGCTCTGGTTGACATTGGTGGCAGCAATACAACCTTAACTATCTTTCAAGAATCTTCTCCTATTTTTTCGGGAGTCATCCCAATAGGGGCCAACAATATTACCAACGATTTAGCTATTGGTTTACGTCTACCTCTCCAGGATTCTGAAAAAATTAAAATTAAATTAAAAGCCTATGCTGACAAAAAGGGTTTTGAAGATGAAATAGAATTAACCCATTTAGGAATTCTAGGTGAGGATAAGAAAAAAATTTCTTTTTCTACTACTGTTAATGGTATTATCAAAGCTCGTTTAGAAGAAATTTTTGGCTTTATTTACGATCAAATTGAGGATAATGGTTTTAAAAATTCTATCCCGGCAGGTATAGTTTTAACCGGTGGCGGTTCACAGACAATCCTTGCCAAAGAAATCTGTAGCGACATTATCCCATTACCAGTAAGAATTGCCGAACCACCCAGACTTGGAGGTCTTGTTGACGACATTACCAATCCAGCATTTTCGAGTACCATAGGCACTATTTTATATTTTCAAAAATATAAAACTCCCAACTCAAAATCTTCATCTTCTAATAAAAAAATTAAAGTTTCTTTTGATGGAATCTTTGGTCGACTTAAAAATTTCATCGAGCCACTTTTACCCTAAATATGGGACTAATAAAAACACTTACTGGTCAATTTGCCAAAATAAAAGTCATTGGTGTCGGCGGTGGCGGTAATAACGCCGTTAATTCCATGATTTCCCAAGAGGAAATTAAAGGTGTTGATTTTATCGCAGTTAATACTGACTCACAAGCTTTATTAAATTCTCTAGCACCAATCAAAATCCAAATTGGAGAAAAAATAACCAAAGGTCTTGGTGCCGGAGGAGATCCTAATATTGGTCAACAAGCCGCCGAAGAATCTCGGGAACGAATTAAAGAAGTTTTAGAAGGTACTGACATGCTCTTTATTACTGGTGGTATGGGTGGTGGTACCTGTACCGGTGCCGCACCTGTTATTGCTGAAATCGCTAAAAAGGAACTAGGAATTTTAACTATCGCCGTCGTTACCAAACCATTTTTATTTGAAGGTACTCGTCGTATGAGCAAGGCTGACGAAGGACTTTCCCGACTCCGTCAAAATGTTGATACACTCATTGTCATTCCCAACCAACGTGTCATGGAAGTTGTTAATTCCCAAGCTACACTCCTTGAAGCCTTTAAAATTGCTGATTCAGTTTTAACCAAAGGGACCAAAGCCATTGCTGATCTAATTACTACTGCTGGCTTAATCAACCTTGATTTTGCCGATATTAAATCCGTTATGAGCAATGCTGGTTCAGCACTTATGGGAGTTGGTGAGGCTGAAGGTGCTAATAAAGCTCAGGATGCAGTCGAAGCCGCTATTGATTCACCTTTGGTTGAAGTTAATATCGATGGGGCTAGGGGAGTCTTAATCAACATTACCGGAGGTCCTGATATTACTATGGCCGAAATAGAAGAATCGGCCAAAACCATTACCTCTCATGTTGCCCCAGATGCCAACGTAATTTTTGGCGCTTCTATCGATCCAAACTTAGAAGGCAAAATTAAAGTCACTGTTATTGCTACCGGTTTTGATCCAAGTAAAAATTCCACCTATTCTTCGTACAAAAAACCATTGTCACTTCAAAAACCATTAATCAATCTCGATACTACCGAGGAACCAAAAGAGATAACTCCTCAACTTAAAAACTTAATGGCCGACCAGGAGGTTCCCCCAGGTATAGATATCGAAGATGAATTTGACATCCCCGCCTTTTTAAGAAAAAACAACTAAGATGAATCACAGAAATTATTTAATTTTTCTCTCAATTATTGTTTTAATATTAAGTTTATTTTTGATCATCCAAACAAAAACCTCAAATCAAGATATACTTATCGACTCATTTGTCACCCCATCTCCTACGACACAACTCAAGCCAACCAATCAAATATTACTTCAACCAACTGAAAAAATGCTTGGTAGTATTCCAACAAATCTAGCCCCTTTATACTCTTCAATTCCCCTTCTATTTTCCTCCATTAGCAAAAATACAGGCATCAAATTTTCTCAGATAAAACCATCAACATCTAGTTGGCTCATTAGTAATGAAAACAACAAATTTACCGAGTACATTAATATTCCATCTCTGAAAATAACCAATAATTATGTCAACGACCAAATATTAGACAAGTTAGAAACGTTTTTTATTGACAGTAAATTTACACATGATGGTTTTAATGATGGCGATGGTACTGTTGTAGGATCTCGTGGATACATAAGTAATAACATTTTTTGTATTTTGGAAATAGGTTCTATTCCAAATGAAGATTATAAAACTGGAGGTAATCCTTTCTCTGGATATTCTAAAATATCACTCAACTGTGGATATACAGACCAAATTCTAAACGCACCAACCCAAACACCCTACAATTAATTTCTTAGTATAAATGTTATAATACCCACAGTGTTTTTATCAAAAATAATTATTACATAGCCATCAACCCACTTCGGTGGAGACGATGGCCCAACTAAATCCGCAACAGCGGATTTTTTGTTATTTTTAGGTGAAAATTTAAACGAAGTGAAAAATTTTTCCTAAAATAACATCCAGCGAGCGCAAGCGAGTCGGATAAATATATTAAAATTTTATATAATAACCTTATGTCTTACTTTAAAGAACTTTCCAATAATCCTGATTTTCCAAAACAAGAAGTAGGGATTTTAGATTGGTGGCAAAAAAACGATATTCTTTCCCAATATCTCCACAAAAATGATGATTCTGATAAAATTTTCTCCTTTATCGACGGTCCCATCACTGCCAATAATCCTATGGGTGTCCATCATGCCCGTGGCCGCACCCTAAAAGATGTTTTTCAAAGGTATAAAAATGCTCAAGGTTTTGCTCAGAGATTCCAAAATGGATTTGACTGTCAAGGACTATGGGTAGAAGTTGAGGTAGAAAAAGAAGCCGGCTTTAATTCTAAAAAAGATATTTTAGATTTTGGCATGGATAATTTCACCAAAGCTTGTTTGGCTCGCGTTGATAAATTTAGTCAAATTCAAACTGAACAATCCATTCGCCTTGGAATGTTTATGGATTGGAAAAATTCATATTACACCAACTCCCAAACCAACAATCTTTATATCTGGCATTTTCTTAAAACCGTTCAAAAAAAAGGTTGGCTAATCAAAAAGAAAAGCGCTACCACTTGGTGTCCTCGTTGTGAAACTGGTTTATCGCAACATGAGGAAGCCGATGGTTACCAAATGGATACTGACACTTCAATTTTTCTAAAATTTAAATTAAAAGATAAATCTAATGAATATGTCCTTGCCTGGACCACTACTCCTTGGACACTGTCTGCCAACGTCCTATTGGCCATCAATACTGATTTTGAGTATGTTAAGGCAAAATATGAAAATGATATTTTATATTTAGCTAAAGTTGCTGCCGATAGACTCGGATTAACAAATTACGAATTAATTGATGCTAAATCCTTGCTTAATCAAGAATATGAATCACTCTATGATATTCCGGCTCAACAAGGCATAAAACATTACATAACCGAGTGGGACTTGGTAAATCCCGACGAAGGCACTGGTGTTGTCCATATCGCCCCAGGCTGTGGGCAAGAAGACTTTGAATTGGGTAAAAAATTAAATTCAGACATGATTGCTCCATTAGATACCAGTGGACATTTTCTCGATGGATACGGAGAATTAACTGGTCTCTACGCTCACAAAGTCAACGATATAGTTTTTGATTATTTAAAAAGCAAAAATCTATTATTCAAAACTGAACCAATTACACATCGCTACCCTCATTGTTGGCGTTGTAAAACCAAATGTCTGTTTCGACTTGAAGACTCTTGGTTTATTAAATCAGATGAAATTAGACCTTTATTAAAAGAAGCTGCTAAAAAAGTTTCCTGGCATCCAAAATATACCGGTCGTCGTATGCAAAATTGGTTAGATTCCATGGAAGATTGGATGATTAATCGTAAACGGTTTTATGGATTGGCCTTACCTTTCTATGAGTGTTCCTGTGGAGAATTGACTGTTCTTGATTCCAAAGAGGAACTATTAGAAAAAGCTATACATCCTGAATTAGTAGATAAACTTCCTTCCTTCCATCGTCCTTGGATTGATGAAATCGAAATAAAATGTCCCAAATGTGGCAAAAACGTCAAAAGAATTCCCGATGTTGGTGATGTTTGGTTAGATGCCGGAGTTGTCCCATTTTCAACCCTAAAATACCTCGATAATAAGTCATACTGGCAGAAATGGTTCCCAGCTGAAATGGTTTTGGAAATGACTGAACAAGTTAGACTTTGGTTTTATTCCATGCTTTTCTTTAGTGTCACTCTAGAAGGTGAAACTCCTTATAAAAACGTCGTTACCCATGGTGAAGTCCGTGATGAAAAAGGTGAAAAAATGAGCAAAACCAAAAAGAATGGCATTCCCTACAACGATGCAGTTGAGAAAATGGGTGTTGATCCTATGCGCTGGTTATATTGTCAACAAAAAGCCTTTACTAGCGTTAATTTTGGTTACAATATTGCCGATCAGGTTAAACGTGATTTTCTCCTAATACTTTGGAACTCTTACCGTTTCTTTACCCAACACGCCAACCTTGAAAATTGGCAACCAACAAATTTTGATGAAAATGAATCTACCCATCCTATGGATAAATGGTTGTTATCAAGATTAAACAATACCATCGAAAAGGTTACTAAAAACCTCGACAAATACAACACTTCTCAAGTTACCATGGCTATCGAAAAATTTGTTAACGACCTCTCAACTTGGTATATCCGCCGTTCCCGGGATAGAAATGACAATTTTTCTCTTTTATTCCACGTTTTTGATCAGATATCCAGACTAATGTCTCCGTTAACTCCATTTTTAAGCGAAATTATATATCAAAATCTCCACCAAAAATCTTCTGTTCATCTCCAATCATGGCCACAAAGTAATCAAAAACTTGTTAACGAAAAACTTGAAAAAGATATGGAACTGGTCAAAAATCTATGTCAACTAGCCCATGCCCAAAGACAATTGGCTAACATCAAAATTCGTCAACCACTAGCCAATCTAGATATCCATTGTCCTGTGGAATTAAGCTCAGATTTACTTGAAGTAATTGCCGAAGAGGTAAATGTCAAAAAAGTAAATATTACAAAAATCACGGAAAGTTCTCAGGTATTTTTGGAAACCAACATCTCCCCAGAATTAGCCGCTGAAGGAGAATATCGGGATTTTGTTCGAAATATCCAAGTTCTTAGAAAAAACCAAGGTCTTATGGTTCAGGATAGAATAAAAATTATTGCCCCCGCCTGGCCAAAATCTTTTGAACAACAAATTTTAGAAAAAACTTTGGCTGATTCTATTCAAACTGGGGAAACTCTTTGTTTGGAAAAAAGTTCATGAGAATCAAAGCGTCACTACCTCTTATAGTTAGTTTTGTAATTCTTTGTTCTCTTAATCTCTTAATGATTAGTTCTTTGGCGCCTCAGTTATTTTGGAAACAATTAGCCGCCTGGGTTATCGGAATTATACTTTTTATAATCGGAACACAAATAAATCCTAAACAAACTAAACCCCAAGGTATCGCCTTGCTAATTATATCTTGCATTATATTATTAATACCCATTATAACGGGTAATTTTACTCGTGGTTCACGCCGCTGGTTGTATCTTGGACCCATGTCCATCCAACCCAGTGAAATTGTAAAGGGACCGCTAATGCTTTTCCTTTCCACTACCACAGCACCACTTTTACACCTAATCCCCGTGTCTATTATTATGCTTCAACCAGATCTTGGTAGTGCTATTACCGTGTTTATCCTTATAATTCCGGTAATTTTATATAGTAAAAAATTGTTTAAACTAAGTCTTGTTGCCGGACTTATTCTAATTTTAGTATCACCGTTTGCGTATAAATTTATCTTGAAAGATTATCAACGACAAAGAATTGATCACTTTTTAAATCCCAACTCTGATCCACTTGGTCAGGGATACAACTTAATTCAATCACAAATTGCTATTGGTTCAGGTGGTCTATTTGGTAAAGGTTATCGCAAGGGAACTCAAGGTCAATTGCTATTTCTCCCGGAAAAACATTCCGATTTTATTTTTGCTGCTACTACTGAGGAATTAGGTTTCTTTGCTGATTTATTAATTCTTCTGTCCTATTTTCTTATTATCCAAACTCTTTTTAAAAAAGCCTTTCGTACAACCAACAACCTACCGCTTTTTTTATTCACCTTGGGTATTGCTTTTGAAATTTGGGCCCAAGCATTCATAAATATCGGTATGAATCTCGGTCTACTCCCCGTTACCGGAATTCCACTTCCTTTTATGTCAGTAGGTGGTTCATCCATCATGTCCCTTCTATTTTCACTGGGTATTATTTCCTCAGCCTAAAAATTTATCCTATGATATAATCGAAAAGTATGAAATACGCGGTAATTGCCATTTCTGGCACACAATACAAAGTAGAAGAAAATCAAATTGTTACAGTTGATAGATTTGATCCCTCCATTAAATCAACCGATCAGGTTCTTTTGACTGTCAATGACGATAAAGTTACACTTGGTACTCCCACAGTTAAGGGAGCTTCCGTTGAATTTGAAATGGTTAAAGAATTTCAAGGTGAAAAACTTCGTGTTTCTACCTTTAAAGCCAAATCACGTTATCGAAAAACCCATGGATTTCGAGCTCAATTAAGCGATATTAAAATTACAAAAATTAACCTCTAAACAATATGGCACATACTAAATCTCAGGGTAAAACCAATCAAAAATCCAATCGTCCCGGGCAAAGACGAGGTTTAAAAAAATTTGGAGATCAAAAAATTGAAGTTGGACAAATAATTGTTAGACAAGTAGGATCAAAAGTTCATGGTGGTATTGGCACCAAAACTGGTAAAGATTTTACTGTCTACGCAGTTCGTCCTGGTATAGTGAAATTCTTCACTAAACTAGGTAAAAAGTTTGTCTCAGTTGTTAAAGCTAAAAAGGTTGTTAAAACTAAAGTAGCTACCACTAAAACTGTCGTAAAACCTAAAAAAGCTTCCTCCAAATAGGTCTTATTCATAATCTTGACGTATATTTATCTACTTAAACCCTCTTTTTTCACGAGCATTTTCATAGTATTCTTTTAACTATGAAAGATGTCACTCAAATTCCTACCAATCAATTAGAACCAAATCCACTACAACCCCGAGGAATTATAAATCCGGAATCAGTTTCTGAATTAGTCGAATCAATTCGAGAACATGGTATTTTAGAACCATTAATTGTTGCTCAAACTCCAGCGGGTTACCAAATTATTGCTGGTGAACGTCGTTGGCGGGCAGCTCGGGTTTTAAAATTACCTTACGTTCCAGCCATTATAAAAAAGACTTCACCCCAACAAATGTTGGAAATGGCTATTGTAGAAAACGTTCAACGTAAAGACTTAAACCCAATTGAACGAGCTAAAGCATTTTTACGTCTAAAAGAAGAATTTGGTTTAGACAATCACGGTATTGCTAAAAAAGTAAGTAAAAGTGTTCCCTATGTCATCAACGTCCTAAAGCTTCTTAGTCTTCCTGATGCCATTAAGGATGGACTTCTCTCAGGATTAATCTCTGAAGGGCATGCCAGGGCTCTTAGTGGAATTGGTGATACCAGATTAATGGTTGAAGCCTATAAAGTAATTATCAAAGAAAATGCTTCAGTCCGACGTGCCGAAGACATTGCTCGTCGTATGCGTCAAAAAATAGAAGAAGGTTTAATTCCTATCAACAAAGAAAATATTCCTCAATTCTTGAAATCAAAACTTGACACTATTAGCACTGATTTAGAATCAATTTTTGACGACAAAACCGCTCAGGTAAAAATTTCTCAGACTAACATTTATACTCGGGTAGTTTTCCAATTCCGTGGTACCGTCGAAAAACGTTTCGAACACCTCAGCGAACTATACAAAGAAATCTGTAAAAAAGATTTACAATCTGATAGTCGGAATTAATCCCATCGCGCTTAGTGGCCAATATTTGAAAAAAGCTTTTCCTAAGATTAAATCTTTTTTAATTGGTCCAAATTCTCGACCATCTCTCGAATGAGATCGATTATCCCCAAAAACTAAATATTGACCTTCAGGCACAGATACTTCCTCCCCCTCTTTACAAAAATTTCCCGGCATAGTTACAAAATCATCCGGTAAAAAATTTTGAACTAATTTACTTCCATTTAAGTAAACATCATTATCCTTTACCATCACTTTATCACCAGGTACACCAATCACTCTTTTAATATATTCACACTCGTTTTCAGAACAAGCCTCCGTCGAAGGTGCCTTAAATACCACCACATCTCCACGTTGAGGAGTAGAAAATTGGTAGGACAATTTATCGGTTAATAAATATTCACCATCAGTAAAATTTGGGACCATAGAACTTCCATTTACTTGATTTGGTTGGGCTACAAATAAATACAACAATACAAAAACAGATAACGCTAAAACAATTGACTGAACAAATTCCAAAATAAAATTACCTAGTGAAAACGCCTTTCTGAATTTCATATTCTCAAGTTTATAACTTATGACTACTAATCTCAATCCTCAAATCTGACAAATACTTTCAGACGGTTCTAACCATTCACGTCCATCTTTTCTGATTAAATTATCTGCTTCATTTGGCCCCCAACTTCCAGCTGAATAGGGGATTACCGACACTTTATCAGCCTTCAATGCATCAATAAACCTCCATTCCAGTTCTACTTCATTGGCATTATTGAAATATGTTTGCTCACCTAAAATTGCATCCATTAATAGTCTCATATAAGCATCATTTAATTTTCCCAACTCTCGATAGCAAAATTGCATTGTTCCGTCTTCACATTTCATCTCAAAACCCGGCTTTTTTACTGACATTTTAAAAATTATCCCTTCATTTGGTTGGATTCTAAAAGTCAAAACATTTGCTTTATCTCTACCATTGCTTTTAAATATTACCGATATTTCCGCAACTGTTTTTGCCAGTCTTTTTCCACCTCGAACATATATTGGTACATTTTTAAATTTTCCAGATTTTAACCACGTTTTAAAAGCAAAAAATGTATTGGTCCCCGTCTTTGTTTCAGAATAATTTTCATACTGTCCTAAAACTAAATTATTTGGATTGGCAACCAAATTCTGAAAAACCTTTATCCTATGCAATGCAACCTCTTCATTATTAAATTCTTTTGGCCTATCCATCAAGATAAAGGCTAACATTTGTAAGACATGATTTTGACCAACATCTTTTAATGCTCCAACCTTATCGTAATAAGTTCCTCGAAGCTCGGCTCCAAAGTTTTCCGCGGCTGTTATCTGAATGTGATCGATTTTTTTATTATTCCAAACCGACTCAAAAACCTCATTATGAAACCTAAAGGCCAAAATATTTTGAATTGTATCCTTTGCCAGATAATGATCTATCCTAAATATTTGCTCCTCTCGATAATATTTTCTCAACAAATTATTTAATTCTTTTGCAGTTTTCTGGTCGTTCCCAATCGGTTTTTCAACCATTATTTTAACCGAATATTTAGAATTATAATTTAAAGTAGCCTTTTCTAAGTTTAAAAAAATTCCCTGATACAACACCGGATGTGTCGCTAAGTAATAAATCACATTTCCTTCGCTATTTTTCAACAAATCGTCCAACTGCTGATAAATCATCTCCCCACCGAAATCTCCATTCAAAAATTTAAATTTATGCCAAAACAAATTAATTGTCTCGTTACTTATCTTTTTGTTTTTATTCTTCAAAGATCGGCTTATTAATTCTCGTAATTCGTCATCACTTCTATTCTTATGCGACAAACCAATAATTGAAAAATTTTCTGGTAAATTATTATTTTTCCATAATTCAAATAAAGCTGGAATTAGTTTTAATTCTGCCAAATTTCCCGTCACCCCAAATATTACTATCGTCAAATCTTTCATAATCAATTATACCCTGTAAAATCCAGTTTCTTGGTATAATTTGACTGTCAGGCCGCTTGGCTCAGTGGTAGAGCATTCCATTCACATTGGAAAGGTCAAAGGTTCGATCCCTTTAGCGGCCACTGTTTTTTATTCCTATTTCCACACAATCCCATATAGTTTATTAGCCAAATAGTTTGCGGCATAGTTTTTTCCAAATTCCATTAAAATATTAGCCTGCTCATAATTCAACGCATCCGCATATCTTGGAACAATATTGTTTCGTGATACTAATCTCAAATTTGTCTCGACAAGTGACTTACTTGCTAAAACTTTTAAATACATAGTATTAATTTCCGTATTTGAAACAACTTTTTTATCCAAAATCAGTCTTATATTATTTAATATTTCTTCACTTAATTTAAAATTTTTTGTCATCTGTCTAAATTTTATATATTCATCAATAACCTTAAGTATATTTTTTTGATTTATAGCCATCATTGCAGAGTTTACTCCCAATTCAATAAAATCATTTTTTAAACTAAGCCAATAAGAATCAACACTATCTACTACTAAACTAACTTGTTCATTTATTCCTATGTCTCCCAAAAAATATCTCCAACCATTTACATCACCTACAACTAAATTATATTTGCCCATATCAATATCACCAACTAAATTAATTTGACAACCATTACTATCCAAATTATCAAAAATTATCCAGCCATTATTCTCATTTTGTTCTTTTCCATTACAATTAACCTTCATTACCCCATTGGAATTCGAGTAAAATATTGCCTTTTTATTGTTTGGATAAGAAGGAATATTTACTGTTATCCCTAATCCAAGTTTTTGTATAACCCAATTAACTGACTTATCCACCAAGTCTCCATGATTTGACAAAAATTCATTTGTTTCGCTTCCAGAAATTAAAGCACTCTTTTTAAGTACTGTCCCATCACCAACACCATATAAATATGATACTGGTCTTCCATCCTCCCAGATTCCCAATACCTTATCAAACAACGACCTATCATTCAAATTAATCCACTCTTTACTATTTTCACCATAACCATCGACGGTTAACAACTTACTAACACTATTAGAAACACTATTATTTTTTTGCCCCAAATATTGACTATATTTATTTAACAGATTACTACCGTTTTTCTTTAAAAAAGTAAAAGTGGGGGATAAATCAAACACAATTGGAGCAAAATTTCTTAAGCTTTGAACTGAGGTATCACCATTCTTTTTTTGCAATTGTAAAAGAACGTTTAAAGCAACTGATGCTGCATCAAAATTATTACCAACCTTAGCTCCATTCCATGCCTCATAGGCATTTATTGCTCCATAATGAGGACTTCCTAAAGTAATAGTCTTATTAACCAAATCATTATGATCCTGAGTCCAAATTCTTGCTACCAAACCACCTAAACTATGTCCGACCAAATCAACCTTTTGATTTACCCCTAAGTTGATGCCATTAACAAAAATATTAAAATCATTAACAATCTCTGATAATGGTTTTCTCCAGTCATAATTCCAAACATAAAAATCTTGATTTTTTACCAATCCGTTTTTTTCAAAAGCACTAACTAACAAATCATAATTTTTAACAAATGGCGTCATCGACCACTGATAGGAAGGAGACGTATTACCTAAAAAAATTGCCTGGGGGTTCCAGCTTGCACCCAAACCAGGAAGAACGATTATTTTATTCGA
>CAZKWZ010000007.1:0-22600 GCA_964556795.1 uncultured Gammaproteobacteria bacterium
GAGCAAAAGTTGTATTAGCATTTTTTATAAGGTAGGATGTAAGTTGTGGATGGTGATCAAGTAAGTAATTTTCCAAGTCCAAATATATCTATTTCTCAGGAACCTTTTGTGGCGGTTTTGCCGACTAAACTGGACACAGATTCGCAAACAACGAAAGGACAAATTGATCCTAAGCAACCGTCGAGTAAAAAAATACTCATTGTAGTTATTGTTTTTGTAATTTGTCTAATTGGGGTGGGTGTGGGAATCTTAATTTCTAGGCAGAACAAAAAATCTATAAATTCCACATATCATATACAGGAGCAGAATAGTAAGCCTACAGTAATTGTTCAACCGACTTCAATTCCAACAAAGTCTTTAGTAGTCAATACTGAGGAAGTAATACCCAATGTTTTAGATGGGGTGGAAATTACAATTCAAATGATGGGTGCTTTTTCCAGCAATAGTCTTTACTCTGACGGATCTTTTATGAGGATAAATAATCTTCCTACCTCAAATACAGAAAATAGGTGTTTGGAAGGAAAAATTTTAGTTGGTGAATATAATGAATTTATTAATTATGTTAAAAAATCGGGTATTTTGGAATTAAAGGAGAATAAAAACGAGTTTGAACCGGGTTTGGTTTGTGATGGTGGTTTAGCGCTTTTCGTGAGAATTGGAGGAAAGGAAAATGTTCTAGGAAGTGTTTGTAGTAGAAATCAATCAGAAGAAAATGAGAAAATAGAAACAATAAAAACTAATATCAATTATAAACTTGATGAATTCTTGAATAAAAACCATGGGAAATTATGTTCTGAAGGTGGATATGTGGAAATAATCAGGTCAGATGATTTTTGTAAAGAACCTACACCTTACAACCAAATTGAGGAATTACCACCGTATATTGTTGATGGAATCAATTACGGAAAGAATTATGTTTATACAGGTCAAATTGATGAAAAAGTTATAAAATGGAATAACAAATTTTTCAAGCTTAATAATGCTTGCTATTACACTAGACTTTACCAGTTTGTAGAGAAGAATTTTGAATATTTCTATGATTAAAGAAGGGAATTCTAACCTTTCTAAGTTAGTTTGAGTATTATATAATTTTTCACCCATTTGTTTATTCGAGTACTATTCCAGTGGGGGAGCTGATAGTGTTAATGGGGCATGGTAGAATATCCCTCAATTTCGTCATCAATTTGTAGATATAGTTGATTGTTTTTGTCTAATTGAGTACTAATTTTTATTCTTAATCCAAATACAATTCCATCTGTACATTTAGGGCTGTTGTAATTTCCGAAGTAAGTATTATTAGTTACATACTTGAATAAATGGGGTAAGGAGTAAAGGTTTAAAAATGGCTTACTTACACCATGAATATAAATTCCCTTATCGGTGATTAAGATAATTTTTCCTTTAACCTCAAAACCACAATCTTCAGCTAAAACTATTTCATCTCCAACTTTGTAATAATTATATTGCTTAATATAAGATAGTTTCTTAACTTTGGGATTATATCTATCAAAAGTGTATCTAAATGCTTGAAAAATTTGAGTAGACCAACTTAATAAAAACACAAATAATATAAAAATCCACAAACGTCTCATTTGCTAAGTTTATCATCTTTATTAGTGTTGAATACTATAAAAAGATTAAAAAATGTTACGGAATATCATTGGTAATAAAAGAGAATAGTTAATCCCAAGTAATTTTAATAAGTATTTACTGTATTTAAATGATTTTATGGGTGATGTTATGAATAAAAAATATAATTGGTGGAATTAGGAAAAGGTCTGAGAGATAAAAATCTTAAAAGCGCCCTCTATTCTTTTTATCTTTTTTACTTTTCGGTTCTAAAATCATTACACCTAGTGAGTAATAACGCATTAATACAATTGGATTGCAGCTTTCTTGATTATTCTACAGGAGTTATAATTATGTTATGAGTGATATATACACTGATGGGTTTGTAAAAAAATTTAAATTTAAAAATTTTATACAAGTTTTATTGATTATTCTATCTTCTCTGCTGTTTCCTGTGCTTTTTTTAATTATTAAAGGGTACATTAACTATTACTACTCTAACTATGAATTTGATATTTCTGCAGGAGTGATTACTCTTTTTTTTAGTATGGGATTGGTTTTTACTGCTATAGTGAAACTTATAAGATACTATAAATCAGGGGAAAGATCCCGAAAATTGTGGGTAGGTATTACCTTATCTGTACTTGCTGCTAATTTTTGGATATTTATGATTTTTGGAGAATTATTGTCTTCTCAATTATGTGGATTGTATTCCTGTATAGAATTGGGGAAAAATAATGTTTGGAATGCTTTTTAACTTACGGAATCACGGGTAACAAAACAATTGTAATAGTTCTAAAATCGTTCCAGAGGGCGAGCACGCATCTGTATTTTAAAGATAATCCAAACATGTTTGTATCGTATGGGATTAAATAAGGGTAAAGTATAATCTTATTGTGACTGACACCATTGGAGCTTACGATGACTTTGCTGTCAACTTTGCTGAAGATTCTTTTAATTGGACTCCTTTTGATCTCATCGATGACTTTTCTACATTGTTAAAGCCAGAATCAAAGATTCTTGACATTGGCTGTGGTGGTGGAAGAGATGCAAAAGAATTAAGAAATAAAGGATTTAAAGTTGTCGGTCTTGATGCCTCAAAAAAATTAGTAATCTATGCCCAAAACCAATTTCCTGACATTAAGTTCGTAGTAGGAAATATGTTGAAGTTACCACTACCAAGTGATTGTTTTGATGGTGTTTGGTGTCACGCAGTTATCTTACATCTGGAAACTATTAGAGATGTAAATAGTAGTTTAAAGGAAATGTATCGTGTTTTAAAATTGGGTGGTGTGGTTCATCTTTATACCAAGGGTTACGTTTCCGGCCCGGAGACGGTTGTTAATGCTTTCTTTGATAAGTCTAGATTTTTTCGATACTTCAAGTTAGACAAACTCACCGATTTATTAAAAAAAAATAAATTTCAGATCATCAAGGCGGAACAAACTGAAGAATCAATTATCCGGCCAAATGGTAAACAGGGAGTTTTCTGGATCCGTATTCTTGCTAAGAAAAATTAGTCGAGCTAGTTCTAAAATCGTTCCAGAAAGCGAGCAACTGATTTTTGAACCTAAATTTTAAGTACCCCGTCTTGGACTAAAGAACTTTTAAATTAACTTATTGCTAAAAAGATGTATGGGTCATATTATATGAACATGGGTTCATACAAATGTTGTTCTTCTGACGGTTCTAAGTCAAAAAAGGTGGGAGAGTTGTCTGCTTTACTTAAATTAGTATCTGACAATAGCCGGCTTCAAATTTTATGTATTCTGAAGAATTCTGAGCATTGTGTCTGTGAGTTAATGGAAGAAACAAAGTTATCTCAAAGTCTGATTTCCCATCATTTAAAAGATTTAAAGGAAGCTAATTTAGTATTTGACAGAAAAGATGGAAAATGGGTTCACTATTCTTTGACCAACGATGGTAAACGAATTACTAATTTATTATTTCAAATCTAAAAATGAAAATCCAAGTCATAGGTTCAGGTTGTCCAACCTGTAAAACTCTTTATGAATTAACCAAGACTGCTGTCAAAGAATTGGGGGTTGATGCCGAGGTTGAATATTCCACTGACATTACTAAAATAATTGAATTAGGTGTCATGGAATCACCTATTATGACCATTAATGGCAAAATTGCCTTGCTTGGTTCTGGTAGTTTGGAAAAAATTAAAGAAGTCATTGCCAAAGGCAAAGACACTGCTCCTGCTGAAAAAAAATCAGAGTGTAGTTGTGGGGGTAATTGTTGATAATTATGGATATTTTTTCTCCAGTTCAAACTTTAGCCAATGCAGTTACCTTGAATTGGCTTGGTTTAGCAAAAGAATCCTATTTGGGTAGTGCTCTCAACTTTTTTATTTATGACACCATTAAAATTGGAATTCTTTTGGTTTTTATAAATTATTTAATGGCGGTTACACGATATTATTTTCCAACTAATAAGGTAAGGGATTTATTAACCAAGAGACGTTGGTATGGATTGGATTATCTTTTCGCAGCGTTTTTAGGAGTGGTCACCCCATTTTGTTCTTGTTCGTCAATTCCTCTATTTATTGGTTTTGTTAGTGCTGGAATACCTCTTGGAGTTACTTTTGCTTTTTTGATTGCTTCGCCTTTGGTTAATGAATCATCTTTGATTTTATTTCCGGCTTTATTTGGATTAAAGACGACCATTATTTATAACGCTGTGGGGATTGTGGTGGCGGTAATAGGGGGGATGATTATCCAAAAACTACATATGGAGAAATATGTAAATGTAGAATTATTAAAATATAAATCTAAGACAGATGTGGAAGCGGAAAATGGTGGGCAAAAAATGAAGTTAAGAAAACTTTTGGGTTATTGGTGGACTGATGGTATCAAAATTACGAAAAGTATATTTCCTTATGTGGTATTGGGGGTGGCGATTGGAGCTATAATTCATGGTTTTGTGCCAGCGACTTTGATTGAAAAATACTTAAGCTTTAAAGCGTGGTGGGTAGTACCTGTGGCGACTTTGTTGGGTGTGCCGCTCTATGCTAATTCGGTTTCAGTCTTACCGGTGGTTGAAGCCTTGATTGGTAAGGGAATACCCATGGGAACTGCTTTGGCTTTTATGACGGCGACTGTGACTTTATCAATTCCTGAGGCTTTAATCCTCAAGAAAGCCATGAAATGGCAATTACTAGCTATGTTTTTTGGCATTACCACAATTGGGATTATGCTGATTGGTTATTTATTTAATTATCTTTAAAAATGTATAAATTTTTAATTATTATTTTAGTGGTTTTAGGGTTAGGTTTTGTGGCTGGAGGATTGGGAAAACCAAAAGCCGAAGAAGCAGATATGGTTCCACAGGTAATATCAACTCAAACAATCGTAACTTCGTTACCTAAGGGGGCTGAAAAAATTGAGGTATTTGCTTTTCATGCTACCAGTAGATGTGTTTCTTGTATCAATATTGGTAAATATACTAAATCGGTTATTGAAGAAAAATTTTCAGATGAACTCAACTCCGGCAAAATTACTTTTAGAGAAGTAAATATTGATTTACCAGAAAACTTTAAGATGGCGAAAGATTATGGTGTAAGTGGTTCAGCCCTTTACATTAATGCTATTAAGGATGGTAAGGATAACCATGAAGAAGATACGACTGTCTGGAGATTGGTAACTAATGAAGTTCAAATGAAATCATATTTTGAAGCAAAGTTAAAATCACTTATCTAATAATGGATTGGATAAATTACCTAATTGATAGTTACAATATTCCATTGTTATCTGCTTTTTTGATTGGCATAATGACCTCTATTAGTCTCTGTCCATTGGCAACCAATATTACTGCCATCGCCTATATTTCCAAAGATGTAAAAACTATCAAAAACACTTTATTTAATGGTTTGTTCTATACCTTGGGTAGGGGAATAAGTTATACGATTTTAGCTACTTTGATATATTTAGGGTTATCATCTTTTTCTATTTCTTCAATATTTCAGGGGTGGGGAGATAGGGTTTTGGGACCTGTTTTAATTTTAATAGGACTGGTGATGGCGGATGTAATCAAAGTAAATTTAAAAACGGATAATCAAGGGGTTGAAAGAGTTAAATTATGCTTAGCAAAAAAGGGTTATATTGGTTCGCTTTTATTGGGGATGTTATTTGCTTTAGCTTTTTGTCCTTATAGTGGTGTTTTATTTTTTGGGGTTTTAATTCCAATGATTTTAAAATCAACTGAGGGGTTACTCTTGGCACCTTTATTTGCTTTGGGAACCGGTTTACCAGTAATAATTTTTTCTTTTATTTTGGCTTTTAGTGCTAAAAAAATTAGTTCAATTTTTTCTAAAGTTTCTCAAGTAGAAAAAATAATCCGAAAAATTATTTCTGCAATTTTTATTATTATTGGAATTTATTATTTGAAGAATTTTTTATCTTAAATTCTACATACAGCAGTCCTGATTGAGTCCAAGGCGGGGAGCATTGAGGACATTTTTGAATTTTTGTATTTTTCTGTATAACGTGGGATATTTAATTATGCAATTGCCGAAATATTTTACAACTGTCACTCCAATTTCAAAAATTCTTGCAATGATTATTTTTGTCAGCTTACCTTTTTTGGGGTTCTATTTTGGTCAAAAATTTAAGGTTTGCGATATCTGTCCTGTTAACAATTCTAAAATTCAACCACAAGTTTTAACTGTTACCCCAACTAGCAACATTACTTCTGGTAAGGTGGCTATTACCGATAACAATAATCGCTGGGGGACCTATGTTAATGAAAGAGGGATCAAATTTAGTTTTCCCCCAGGATATGAAATTGGTTATACAGGTACAAATATATATAATGAGGATTATTTTTCTATTGATATTCCACCCAAAGAAGAAATGATGCCGGGTAGTGGTTATGGCTTTTATGTTAAATATGACCCTGGTCAAAAAAGTTTAGTCGAATATGTTGCATCTGAAGTTTCTTTGATGAAAAGTCAGCATACAGCGGATCCAAATTTTAAAATTTTGAATGAAAAGATAATAAAATTTGGTATACACACTGCTTATCAATTTACTGTTGAGGCATCACAATCTCCTTCAACTGATGAAATTTTTTTCTTTAACAATGGGGTTGGATTGCATATCTCAGAGACTGGAGTTCCATATTCAGAACATCTCCAGGTTATGAGCTCAATCGTTTTTACTGATGCTAAAAAATAGTTCCAGGAAGCGAGCATCAAGGATGATTTTCGAACTTTGTATAATTAGGTATGCCGAGTATTTTTATAATTATCAGTAGTGTTTTAGCCCTGGTTTCTCCAGTTGTATATTCTGTTGCTATTTTAAGGGGTGAGGCAAAGCCTCATCGCACTACCAGACTAGTTCTTTTGATTATTACCAGTTTGACTACAGCTTCACTTTTCGCTCAGGGTAATCGGGTGGCAATTTATCTGGCTGGAGTATCGACAATTCAATCGATTGTAGTCTTTGTATTGAGTATTAAACACGGGATGGGCGGTTGGGCTAAATCGGATATTATTTGTCTTATATTTGCCCTAATTGGTATAGTTCTTTGGCAAATTACTAAAAATCCTGTAATCGCTTTATATTTTGCAATTGGAGCTGATTTTATTGGAATGATTCCGGCCCTAATAAAAACATATCATTTTCCTAAGACGGAAATATGGTTGTTTTTTGGTCTTGATGTTCTAGCTTCTATTTTTAGTTTATTGGCGTTAAAAAATTGGACTTTGCAGGAATTTTCATATCCGGTTTATATAATGCTGATAAATTCACTGATGGTTTTTTTGATTATCCGGCCTCAAAAACTCTAAAATCGCTCCAAGAAGCGAGTTATTAAAAAATTTCAAATACTTTGTTTTTGGATTTTTCTCCTTTAACTAAAAATATTTTCGATTTTTTAACTTTCAAAAAATCAGCTAATGATTCAATAACGGCTTTGTTGGCTTTTCCTTCTAATGGTGGGGCGTTTACATAGATATGAATCATTCCAATCAGATCTTTTTCGACTCGTGGATTCTTTGAATTTGGGTGAACTACCACTTCAATTTTCATAATTCATCTTATCTTGATTAGTTAAATTTTAATAACCCTTGGTTGTTCCTAAAAATAATTTGTTTTTGAAAGTTATTTCAGTAAGCGAGCACTATTTTAAGGTTGATATTCAACTTTCCAAATTAAGCCGGGTTTGACATTGGCGATGACTGGGAGGAGGTGGTTGAGAACTTGTTCAGCGGTCATTGGAAATTTGTTGCCTTTGGCTGAGATTTTTACCCAATTTTTACCTTCTTTAAAATATTTTTCGGTAAAATTTTTGGTGCCCATGGTGATGATGTAGCTATCATTGGTTAGTTTCATATGCCAGATTCTAACATCTAGTTTTTTAAACTGTTTCAAAAGGTGTACTAACTTAATATCAAAATTTTAGAATAAGTGTCTGGTTAAGAAGAAAAATACTTGAGGTTTATAATTCATTTGTGACTAAAGAAGGCATAATAGAACTTATAAAAAGTGATGAATGGATGATGGAGGTACTAAGAGCGGCACGGAGTTTGAATTTGCTTGATTGGTATATTGGGGCGGGGTTTATCAGAAGTAAGGTTTGGGATACTTTGCATGGATATAGTGAGAGGACTTTGTTACCTGATGTGGATGTAATTTATTTAAATCGGGAAGATTTTACTGATAAGGAGGCGAGAGAGGAGTCAACTAGAGCAGAAAACATATATGAAGATAAATTAAGGTCAATAATGCCGGAAGTCAGGTGGTCGGTAACCAATCAGGCGAGAATGCATTGGTTTCATAAGGCAAAACCATATAAAAGCTCTGAGGAGGCTTTGAGTGGGTGGGTAGAGACGGCAACCTGTGTGGGTGTCAGATTAACTGACGATAATCAATTAATTTTGTCCGCACCACGGGGGATTGATGATTTATTGAATTTAATTTTGAGACCGGTTTCTAATGATCTAAAAGTAGTTGAAACTTTTAGCCAGAGAGTTAAAGACAAAAAATGGTTGGAAAAATGGCCTAAGCTGAAAGTGGTTGTCTAAATAGATTGTTATCTTTCTATTATTTATGGGTACAATGTGATTAATGAGGTGGATTAGAAAAGGGCGCAGAAATATTTTACTTTTTGTATCTTCACTTTTGTTAGGCATTATGTCTTTAATTGTGTTTGTCAAAGTATATACAAACATATCTTTTGGTTCTAATAACTGTCCAAAATATACCGAATTAGCCAAAATTGATTTAATTTTAGGAGAATTATTATTTGTTATTTTTAGTTGTTCATTGTTTTTTCTGATTGTTTCGATAAATGTTAAAAATGTTTTTGCCAAATGTATAAAAATTTTAATATTAGCAGGGCAAATTTTAGTAACATTGGTGTTTATGGTCATAGGTGTTTTGTTTATATTTTCGTTGGCTGAGACATCATGTACATCGCAAATCATACAAATTACTGGTCGGTCGATGCAACCAACATTTGAGGACAAACAAATGACGACTGAATATACTTTTAAGGAAAAAATAATCAATAGGGGGTGCCTGGTATTATTGAAACCTGATACATATGAAGGACAGCCGGGGGTGGTTATTAAGAGGGTGGTTGGACTTCCAAATGAAAAAATAAGAATATCACTTCATGGGGTGTATATAGACGATAAGCTTTTGGATGAACCGTATGCATTGACTAGCGCTAAAGATGATGGTTTGTACGGGCGAGAGTGGACAATTTCTCCAGGTTATTATTTTCTGTTGGGGGATAACAGAGATTATTCTGAGGATTCAAGGAAGTATGGTCCGGTAAGTATTAGTCAGATTGAAGGATATGCTTTAGATCCGAAAAATTCTGAGCTTAATACGTGTAAATGAATCTAAAATGGTTGGAAAAATGGCCTAAGCTGAAAGTGGTTGTTTAAATAACAGATGAAGGCTGTGGATTTTTGTATAATGTATTTGTGATAGGAAGCAAGGTGGATATGAGTGCAAAAATTGAAATGACAGTAGAAAAGACAGTTGAGGCGATTGCCAGAATAGAGAGGTTTGTTGTCAAATATAGCTCAAGTTTGAGTAAAAGCCAGGTAGAGCGGATAGACAGAAAATTAAAAGAACTACAAAAAAGAATAAATGGTAGATAAAAAATTGATAGCTCCGTGTGGAATGAATTGTGGGCTATGTCTTCACTATTTGAGGGCTAACAATAAATGTCCAGGTTGTTCAAGTGGCAGAAAAGTAAATGGCAGATGTATTAAATGTGCTATAAAACTTTGTAAAGAAAGGAAGGGTGAATATTGTTTTGATTGTGATAAATTTCCTTGTGAGAGGTTGGAGCGATTGGATAAGAGATATCGGGAAAAGTATGGGATGAGTGAAATTGGAAACTTAAAAAATATTAAGAAAAATGGAATTGATGATTTTATTATTGAGGAAGAAAAAAGATGGGTTAACTCTGAGGGGACTTTTTGTGTTCATAATAAGAAGAGATACTTATGAAAAATAAAGTTGTTGATAATAAAGTGGGGGGTGGAAAAAAGTTTAATGGTTGGTTGGTGCTATGGCTTGGTTTGGCAACGGTGGGAGTTGTGCCGCTTTGGATGCTACTAAACTCACTCATGCGAAGGATTTTTGACCCCACTAGTTTTAATCTTGTCAGGGGATTTTCACCGGGGATGTTTGGGGTACTATTAAGTTTAGGATTGGCAGTTGTAACGGTAATTAAATTTCGAGAGATTTACAAATATAACAAACGGTTTTTACCGATGTGGATTGGTTTCTTTTTGGCAATTATTGCTGGTAGCTTTTGGATTTTTATGATAATTGGGGAGTTTCTTTTTCCTTATTAGTTGATTCAAAATAGATAATTGTTGGTTTAATAGACAAGGTTGGTATAATTAATAAATGGTAAAGAATCCATTTATCAATGCTATTTGTGCCTCGGTGTACATTGTTTTGGTGGTTTCGGTAATGACTTTTATAACTCAACCATTAAAAAATAAACCCGATACATTTTTTGCCCCCATAACAGTTTTGTTTGTACTTACATTGTCGGTAGCGGTGATGGCTTATCTGTTTTTTTATCAACCATTAATGCTTTTTATTGAGGGGAAAAAGAAGGAGGCGGTAAACTTTTTTGTTAAGACGGTAGGTATTTTTGCAATTATTACTATAATAGTTTTGTTGTTACTTTTTTCTGGTCTAATTTAGATATAAACTATTTTTTAATGGGTAAAGGTGGGATGGCAATTGATGGGGGCAATGGGATATTAGACTTGGTGATACGTTATTTTCTCGAAAGAAGCTTGGTGGTGGTCTGGAGTAAAAGGGAAGTGGAACTTTTCGGTAGATTTTAAATCTATAAAGTTAAAGAAAGTTTTTTGGGAATGTGTTACCATTTTTATATGGTAGTGGATATACCACTCGTTGGTCCAGGTATAAACCCTTTGCATCAAACAATGGGTCTTTTTTCTGTAATATTTTTGTTGGCCGGGGTGGTTTCTTTTGTTTTTTTAGTATCCTGGCTGTTGATTTTATTGACAAAAAGGAAAGATAAAATGAAGAGGGTTGTTTTATTAAATAGAATAAAGATAATTTTAATGTTGATAATTATTTTTTTTATTTTATATATGGTCACTTTGTTTATAAGAGAAAAAATCCCTTATTTGATGTGATGCCTTATTAAAGTATCTTTGAAGGTTGGTCAGTTGTTTTGTCGATATCTATAAAGTTAATGTAAATAATTAAGTACTGGGTGGTAGTGAGTAAGTATATAATTAAAATTAATGAGTAAATATGATCCCTTGTGGCGATATATTCAGAGAAGTGAGGAGGCAGAGATGATATTGTCTTTTGAGGAAATTAATGAAGTTTTGGGGTTTAAAATTGACCATTCTTTTTTGAACTATAAAAAGGAATTGGAAGAATATGGATATCGGGTGGAAAAAATTTATCTAAAGGAAAAACGACTAAAAATAGTTAGGTTAATTTAATAAAATAAACAAAGTTATTTTTGGTGTTATTGGTGATAATAGAGCTTTGATTTTGCTATGATTTATGTTGATGGACAAGTTTTTTAAAATGAAACAAATTGTCGGGTTGTCGAGTGGTGAAGCGGAAAGGAGACTCAGAGATAGGGGATATAACGAATTACCATCTCAAAATAAGCAAAATATTTTTTTATTGTTGTGGCGAGTGTTGTCTGAACCAATGTTGTTGCTTTTAATTGGTTGTGGAGCGATTTATTTTTTTATGGGTGAAGCTCGGGATGCACTAATGCTTTTGTTTTCTGTTTTTGTAATAATAGGCATCACTATTTTTCAGGAAAGGAAAACGGAAAAAACTTTAGAATCCCTTAAAAAATTATCCAGTCCCCGGGCTTTGGTGGTGAGGGATGGAAAGCAAATTAGAATTGCTGGTCGAGAGGTAGTGGTGGGGGATTTGGTGGTTATCCGTGAAGGAGATAGAGTACCGGCTGATGCGGTAGTTTTGTCGGGAGAGAATTTATTGGTTGATGAATCATTGTTGACTGGAGAGTCAATTCCGGTTCGAAAAACTGAGGGTGATGAGGGATTGATGAAGGCCAGACCCGGTGGGGACGATTTACCGTTTGTTTACTCGGGGTCGATGGTGGTTAGCGGTCGGGGTATGGCCAGGGTTTATGCCACTGGGATGGAAAGCGAGATTGGAAAAATAGGTAAGAGTTTAGACTCGATAAAGGATGAGGATACCCTGTTGCATAAAGAAACTAAAAAAATTGTTCGATATGTGGCAATACTGGGGTTAGGATTGTGCGGATTAGTGGTTCTGTTTTATGTTTTAGTGAGGGGAAATTTAATTGAGGGTTTGTTGGCCGGTTTGACACTGAGTATGGCGATTTTACCCGAGGAATTTCCAATTGTATTGATAGTTTTTTTAACATTAGGGGCATGGAGAATTTCCAAGAGAAAGGTATTAACTAGGCAGAGTGCGGCAATAGAAACCTTGGGGGCGGCAAGTGTTTTGTGTAATGATAAAACAGGGACTTTGACCTTAAATAAAATGCAGTTGACCAGTCTTTATACTAACGGTTCATCTTATGAGGTAAGTGGTTTTGCTTCAACTGATTTGCCGGAAAAATTTCATGCGTTATTGGAATTTGGAATGCTAGCCAGTCAAAAAGATCCATTTGATCCTATTGAAAAGGAACTTAATCAAAAAGGAAATTTATATCTTAAAAAAACTAACCACTGGCATGATGATTGGAATTTAATAAAGGAATACCCGTTATCAAAAGAATTGATGGCTATGTCTCATGTGTGGAAGTCTCCAAAAAAGAATGACTATATAATTGCAGCCAAAGGAGCCCCGGAGGCGATTATAGAGTTGTGTCATCTAAATTTAGAGGAAAAAATAAAAATTTTGATGCAAGTGGCAGAGATGTCTAAAAAAGGATTGAGGGTATTGGGTGGAGCGAGAGCAAATTTTTCAAAAAAAGAACTACCCGAAGATCAGGATGATTTTGGCTTTGAATTCGTCGGTCTTTATGGTTTTATTGATCCGGTAAGGTCGACAGCACCAGCAGCGGTTTCTGAAGCCTATGCGGCGGGAATGAGGGTAATTGTGGTGACTGGAGATTATCCGGGAACAGCTTCGTATGTAGCCAAGAAAATAGGAATTATAAATCCAGAAATCTATATAACTGGGGATGAATTAGAAAAAATGGACAAAGAGGAACTGATGGAAAAAATTAAGACAGTCAATATTTTTGCCAGGATTGTACCAGAACAAAAGTTGATGATTGTAAATGCATTAAAGGCCAACGGGGAAATAGTGGCGATGACCGGGGATGGAGTAAATGACGCGCCGGCATTGAAGGCGGCAAATATTGGAATTGCCATGGGGAAAAGGGGAACTGATGTAGCCAGGGAGGCCTCGTCATTGGTTTTATTGAATGATGATTTTTCATCAATTGTGGCCGCGGTGCGTTTGGGAAGGAGAATTTATGACAATTTGAGACGGGCAATGGGATATCTTTTGGCGGTACATGTACCGATAGCGGGGATGTCAATACTACCTTTATTTTTTAACTATCCGGTAGTTTTGTTGCCGGCGCATATTGTGTTTTTTGAATTGATTATTGATCCAGCCTGTTCAACTGTTTTTGAGTCAGAAAAAGAGGAGGCGGGGATAATGGATAGACCGCCGAGAAATTTGAAAGAGCCAATGTTTAATTCAAAGATAGTTCTATTGAACTTTTTACAGGGTTTTGGTCTGTTGGCGGTAGCTTTTGTTTTGTATTTTTTGACGATTGAGTCTGGGAGAGGGGAGCTTGTAGCCAGATCTTTTGCATTTACATCTATGGTTTTGGGTAATTTGTTGTTGATTGTGACCAACTTGTCATGGACTAAAAATTTTGTACAAGTTTTTTTGTCATCAAATAGAGCATTATTAATTGCTTTTGGCGGAGGTATTTTGTGTTTATTGGCAGTATTAAGTGTGCCATTTTTATCAGACTTGTTTTATCTGGGACATTTAAATTTAGGAGATTTTTTGGTGATTGGGATAATGACCTGTTTGAGTTTAGTCTGGTTTGAGGTTTTGAAATCGTTAAAATTAAAAAAATTAGCCGGTGGAATTTAATTTTTGAATTTAATCAGTGTTTTTTGGATTGTTTTTGAAAGGTAAGCAGGTTATGATTGGGGTATGAAAAAAGAAGAAATGAAGGAATGTTGTCAGGACAAAATTTTTACCAGAGGTCATGATTGTAAATGCCATCATGGGGCATCAAATCCAATTTATGGAATGGGCGTGATTGGAGCTTTAATTTATTTTTTACAAAATGCGACGACCTTTGGATTGGCAATGTGGGGAATATTAAAAGCTATTTTTTGGCCAGCAGTTTTGATGTATGAATTGCTGAAATACTTGCAGTTGTAGTTTGGACAGATAGGGATTTGTGATATTCTTTTTATATGAATAAAACGACAATTTCTGAGCTTCTCAACCTGTCTTCAAAAACAGCCATTGTTACCGGTGGGGCGATGGGAATAGGTCTTGGAATTGTGGCACGTTTAGCTGAGGCAGGAGCAAATGTGGTAATTGCTGATTTAAATGAGGAAGTAGGAAACAAATCCGCAAGCGACTTAACGGCTGAAGGTTATAAAGTTGTCTTTATCAAAACTGATGTTTCTGATCAAAATTCGGTTCAGGCAGCAGTTGATTTTGCAGTGTCAACATACGGAGGTTTAGATATTTTAGTTAACAATGCCGGAATTTATCCAAACATTCCAGTAATGCAAATGGAATTGGAGAAATTTGAAAAAGTGCTGGATGTGAACTTAAAAAGCGTTTTTATGTTTACCAAAGCCGCTGCGGCAGTAATGATTCGGCAGGGAAGAGGTGGAAAAATAATCAATATTACTTCAGTTGACGCATTGCATCCATCTTCGGTGGGTTTGGCAGTATATGATGCTTCAAAACATGGTTTATGGGGTTTTACCAAAAATACAGCTTTAGAATTGGCACCACATAATATTCAAGTAAATGCAGTGGCTCCTGGGGGAATTGCCACCCCGGGAACAGGGGCTGGAGCAGAAGTGACTCCAGAATTAAAAGAGGTTATTGAGAAATTTACTATCAGAATTCCTATGAAAAAATTTGGTGAAGCAGATGATATTGGTAAGGCAGCACTTTTCTTGGCATCCGGGTTGTCAAGCTATATGACAGGATCACAAATTGTGGTTGATGGTGGTGTGTTGCTGTCATGAGGTACAACCATTTAATTCCTGAGTTAAGTGTATCGGACTATAATGTAAGTGTAAATTTCTATGTCAATATTTTAGGTTTTAGGGTGGAATATGATAGACCAGAGGTAAAGTTTTCTTACTTGTCATTTCAGGGTAGTCAGCTGATGATTGATGGAGGTAATAATGAAAAAAATAGTCCATGGTATACCGGAACGCTTGAATATCCGCGGGGGAGAGGAATACATTTTCAATTGGACATCGATGATTTAGAACCGTTGGTAAAATCTTTAAAGAAAAATAATTATCCTTTAAAAGAAAAGCCAAAGGATTATTGGTATCGAAATAAAAATAAAATGATTGGGATGAGAGGACTCTTGGTAATGGATCCAGATGGATATCTATTGATGTTTAATCAGGACATTGGAGAAAAAATAATAAAGGCTATCAAATAGGGTTATATGTAGTTTGAGTAAGCATTTTGTGTTAGCCTTTATTTATGTCTAAAGACTTGAGTGGTTTGTTTTCACCAAAATCAGTGGCGGTTATCGGGGCTTCGAATGTGCCAGAAAAGGTAGGGGCAATTGTTTTAAAAAATATTATTGATTCCGGTTATCAGGGAAGTGTTTATCCGATTAATCCTAATGAGAGTCAGGTGGCTGGTTTAAAATGTTATCCAAATGTTGGAGCTTTATCGGAAGCTCCCGACTTAGCCGTGTTTGCCATACCGGCAGTAATAGTTATTGGAGTATTAGAGGAAATTGGTAAAAAGGGGATAAAAAATGCAGTGATATTTTCGGCTGGTTTTAAAGAAATTGGAGCTGAAGGAGAAGAGTTGCAAAAAAAATTAGTAGAGGTAGCAAATAAATATCAGATAAATGTTTTGGGTCCCAATTGTTTGGGGTTTGTGAATAACAATTTACCGATTAATGTGACATTTGGTCAGGTAGTAAAAAGTAAGGGAAATTTAAGAATTATTTCTCAATCGGGGGCAATTGCCGCCAGTATGTTTGATTGGTGTCAAACGGCTGAATTGGGTTTTAGTGACTATGTGACGATTGGGAATAAAGCAGTAATAAATGAAAATGATATTTTGGAATATTGGTCAACTTTACCAAGTCAGAAATTTGATGAGACAGGTTTATCAAAGGTATTGCCGGTAGGGTTGTATTTAGAATCGATAGCTGATGGCCAGAAATTTGTGTCGATAACTACAAAAATGTCCCAGACTGTACCAATATTTGCCCTGAAACCGGGTAAATCAAAGGCAGCCGCAACAGCGATGCACTCACACACTGGGGCAATTGCCGGCGAAGACAGTGTTTTAGATGTGGCATTTAAACAATCGGGAATAATTCGTTGTCATGATTTGGGAACTTTTTTTGATGTAGCCAAAACTTTAGCTTGGGAAAATGTGCCCAAAGGACCTAGAGTGGCCGTAATCTCAAACGCCGGAGGGCCGGCAGTGCTGTCAACAGATTCTATTAGTGAGGCAAAGTTGGAAATGGCTCAGTTTAGTCAGGGAACTCAGGAAAAGTTAGCAGCCTGTTTACCAAGAATGGCTAGTTTTTTGAACCCGGTGGATGTATTGGGGGATGCACTAGCGGATCGCTTTGGTCAGGCGGTAGAGGCAGTACTTCAAGAAGAAACAGTGGATGCGGTGGTGGTAATTTTGACACCACAATTAATGACTCAAATTGAGAAGACGGCAGAAATTATTGGAAATTTGTCAGCAAAGTATCCTCAACCAGTATTGTGTTCATTTATTGGTGGAAATTCAGCAGCGATGGGAGAAAAAGTTTTAAATGATTATAAAATTCCAGCCTTTCCTTTTCCGGAAAGAGCAATAAGTACGGTGGCAATGATGTGGCAATGGCAAAGATGGATAGGGGAACAAGAGGGAAATGATGGAAAGGATGAAGAGTTGGGACAGAGTGTGGATACAGTCAAAAATATTTTATATACTGCTAAAAATTCCGGTCAAAAGAATTTAGATAATTTTCAGTCGAATGAAGTAATGGTAGCCGCGGGGATTTCGACTCCTTCAACAATGTCGGTTGGAGATTATGAGAGAGCGGAAAATTTTTCAAGAGAGGTAGGTTTTCCGGTGGTTTTAAAATTGTCTTCACCAAATTTGTTGCACAAGGCAGATGTAGGCGGGGTAATTACCGGAATTAACGACGATGAGGAATTAAAGGAGGCTTGGGAAAAAATATCAAATCAGTTGGCGACTTTGGATGAGGTTAGTAAAAAGGGTGCCAGTATTCAAATTCAAAAACAAGTAGAAAGCGGCGTTGAGGTAATTGTCGGAGTAAAAAGAGATCCTAGTTTTGGGCCGGTAATGCTTTTTGGGGCCGGGGGAAAATATGCCGAAATATTGGCAGACAGGAACCTGTTTTTACTGCCAATAAATAGAAATCAGACAATAAAATTGATAAAAAATTCGAAAGTATTCACCTTATTAAATGGTTTTAGAGGTGATGGGGTTTATGAGTTGGAAAAATTAGCAGAGACAATTATGAGATTGGGAAAATTGGTGGAAAATGTTTCTGATATCGCCGAAGTAGAGATAAATCCATTGATTGTAACTCATGAAAAAGTTTGGGCAGTGGACAGTAAAACAGTTTTAACGGTACCGAATGTACCAACATTTAAAATTCCAAAGTTTAGGGAAGGAAAAGTAATTTCGCATAAAATTTTAGCTAATAATTTTCATAACTGTATTTTTGAAATTACTGAAGATATGGAATCAAAGGCAGGACAGTTTGTAGGAGTAAAGGTTAGTGAAACCAGACTGAATAACTATTCAATTGCCGGGAGAAGTGATGCCAAGCATTTTGAATTGCTAGTCGATGTCAGTCCACAAGGAGTAGGATCAAAGTATTTTGAAGCTCTAAAAGAAGGGGACAAGATAACCTTTTTGGAGCCGGTAGGAAGTTTTGTTTTAAAGGAAAATGACAACGTAGAACAGATGCTGTTTTTTGGAACCGGTTGTGGAATTGCTCCAATTAAATATATGGTTGAGGAGGCATTAATAAACAAAAAAATGACGATGCCAATGACTTTGTATTTTGGTCTGAGGTTTAAAGAAGATATTTTTTGGCAGGAGGAATTTGAAAACTTAGCAAAAAACTACCCCAATTTTAAATATAAAATTTGTTTGTCAAAGGGACCAGATGATTGGATGGGTTTAAAAGGACATATTACTGATTTTATTAAGAGTGATTTTCCAGATGCCAGTAAATGTGGGGCATATTTATGTGGAAATCAGGAAATGATGGATGAGGCAAAAAAATTATTGATGGAATGCAAATGCCCAGAAGAAAAAATTTATTATGAGAAATTTAGATAATTATAAATTTAAATAAATTATGGAAGATCAAATTGTTCAGGTCGGCAAATATAAAATTAAGGTTTTAAGAGGTCAGTGTATTAGTGCGACTACCTGTGTGGCAGTAGCACCAGGGACATTTAGTATGGATACTGAGGGAAAGGCGGTGGTAAATCCTGCCAGTGCTGAGGCAGAAGCCAGTATTATGATGGCGGCACAGTCTTGTCCAACCAAGGCAATTGTAATTATGGATGCTGAGACCGGAGCACAGATTTGGCCAACAGTTTAAATTTGAGCAGCGACTTTTTTGGTCCAATAACTAAGTGTAGCGGCTTCATCGGGGTTTAAAATAGCGGCGGCATAACCAAGATGAACGGCGATTTTGTCGCCGAGACGTAGATTGGGAGTTAAATCAGGATCAAGTTTAACTTTTTGAGTGGCAGTGTCGAGATGATAGCCATGGTCAGGATTATTAACTAAAATCTCACGTTTAACGGTGACTGATTGTTGCTCTGGGTGAGAACTTATGACGACGCCAGCAGCAATCATACATTGATTAATAATGTCGGTTCTTTCCTGACCCAAATAATGCTCGGCGGCAATTAGAGCAACCTGGGAGAGATGAGTAAAGTAAAAGCTTTGAGGTAATTTTTGATTTAAAGCTTGATCAAAAAGGGATATTCTCTTGCCGTACTCACCAATTAAGACATTTCGAGCTTGAACTGAATTGGTAGTTTCGGTCAGTTGATTGCCAATCCAGTATGAAGCGACGACATCAGTGGAAAAAGGGTCTGCTTGATGGTTGATTTTGGCAATAGCAGAGAGAAAGGAGTTGAGATGTGGGTAGGTGTCACTGGAAATTATTTTTCTGGCTTTGGGTAAACCTTGACCTTTGAGACCACGTCTGAGGATCTCCTGATCCTTTTTTTCGCCACAAAATCCATAAACATTGGGTTCGATAGCAAATCTAATGGCTTGACGAAGACCAAGAGATTCGGGAGCTTTTGACATATTGAAGGGATTATATAGTAAAGTAAGTTTAATAGATATGAAAGTTTATGTTTTTGGAAATCCGGATATCGAAGAAGACAGAATGGCGATTTTGGCTGGAGAAAAATTAATAGAAAGACTTCCGGAGGTGGAATTTAAGTTTATGGGGATAGATGATGAGATTAGTTTTAGTGAAGGTAATCCGATAATAATGGATGTGGTAGCGGGAATTGAAGAGGTGGAGATATTTGATGATGTTGACAAGGTGATTTTGCCACCGAGGGTATCGGCGCACGACTTTGATTTGGGATTTCAACTGAAATATCTCCGAAAAATAGGAAAAATAAGTGGAGCTTTAATTATTGGAATTCCAATGAAAAAAGATGTCGATTATGAGCGGATATATTCGATTTTAAGAAAATTGGTGGCACAAGACATACAAGGGTCGTAGGCGCGGATGATTTTTTCGGCGTTGAGCTTTAGCCAAGACTCTTCTTTATCTAAATTTTCTTCAAAGAATTTTTTAAGGTCATTTTCAATATTTATCTGATTTTGGGAGGTAGGAACAATAACGTCGTATTTGACAATCATGCCTTTGTAATCAGTTTCAGCGTAGTGGTAGAGAGTACCCCGAGGGGCTTCGACGACACCGACACCGATGCCGGCGCGGGGGAGAAGAGTGGCAGGCTTTTCCTCGACTAAGTTGATAGTTTTTAAAATATCAATAGAATCGTCAATACAATGTAAAATTTCGATAGCTTGGGCTAAATTATTGTGATAAACATTGTCTGAGGGAAAAACACTAAGGTAAGTAGCAGCATCCTTTTTGGTACGCTCATTAAGACGGTCGCGATTTAGATTGAGACGGGCCAGGGAACCAACCAAATAATCTTCCTTGGTATCGGAAAAAATATAACCTTCGGATTGGGAATAGGGAATGACAACGGAGTGTAAAAAGTCACGAAATTTTTCTTCGGGAATAATATTGTTGCTACTGTTGGTGATGTAGCCGTCGAGAAAATCATAATGCTGGTCATTTTTTAGACTTAGGTAATCAGAATTTCTGATAAGGGTATTGGGTGCTTTAGAAAAAGCATCAATACCACGAAGAACTTGGGGGCGGATTTTTTCTAATTTTTCAATCATGGATGGGAATTTACTGGAATCGGGGAGTTTTAGAAAACCACCAACAGTTGGAAGTGGGGCATGGATAGCAGCACCGGAGATAAGAGTGGATAGTTCGTTTCCAGTTTCTTTGATATCAAAAGAATCGTGAAGGAGAATGTGACCAAGGTTGTCGTGGTCCTCAGGAATATCAAGAATGGAATCGATATTTAGTAAATCGGGAAGAATAAAAAAATAAAGGTGAAGAGCATGATCTCGAATCATCAGTCCGTTGTAGGTGAGGCGACGAAGAAGTTTGGTTTGCTCGGAGATAGTAATGCCCTGAGATTTTTCGATAGCTTCAAGAGAACAAAAAAGGTGAGCGATAGAACAGGTACCACAAACCCGAGAGATAAAGGGGGGGACAGCGACATAAGGTTTACCTTCGACAGCTTTGGCATAAAAACGACGATAATCTTTGATAATAAATTTCAAATCGATGACCTTATCGTTAACAATTTTGACTTTTAAACCAGCAGTACCTTCAATTTTAGTAATATTGTCGATAGTAACATCACAAGTGTGCATATTAGTCGATAATTTTAAATAATTTTAAGTATTTGGTAACAGTCGCTATAAAGAGATCTCGATTCATGGGGCAACCGGTTATCTGATCATCAACCTGAACAAAGTCGGCTAATTTTTTAACCTCTTTACTATAGTCGAAACGGTGAAGATAATAGGCGGTTTTGTAATTAATATCTTCGGGGACGAAGGTGTTGCGACTGGCTGAGGGTTGACCGGTACAGGCACAGGCACCGATGGCGACGAGATATTGGCAGTTGTCACGAATTTTTTGAAGCTCTTTGGCCTGAGAGGCGGAGGAAATTGAACCTTCGACAAAGGCAACATCCAGATCCTCGAGACTATTGTTGGTTTTTAGGGCTTTAAAATGTTGAAAATCGATAACCTGTTTCCATTCGTCAAAATGCTGATTGAGAAGCTCGGTTAACAGGATGGTACTATCTTCAGAACAGGTAAAAGAGAACCAACCAATCTTGAGTTTTGCTTTGCCGTCCATATGATATTATCCATTATACATGTGCATTGCATACCCAGGGACAGTGAAAAAAATTGAGGGTTTAAAGGCAGTGGTTGATTATGATAAGGAGTCAAGAGAAGTATTGATAGGAGATAAAAAAGTTAAGGTAGGGGATAAAGTTTTAGTACAAATGGGAATTATAGTAAAGGTATTATCTGAGTCTGAAGCCAAAGAAATCAAAGAGGCTTGGAACACAATTTGAGGGTAATGGATTTTTTGACAAAATTTTAAGAAAAACATACCATATATATAGTGAGGATGTAGTTATATGAAAAAATTTTATCGCTTGGCTTGGTGTTTGATTATTTTTTACATAATTTTTATTAGTCTCTTTGCTTTGGATGTGTTTGAGAATGCTGGTTGGTTTTGGGCTTTGGTGATTCATTTGATACCGAGTATGGTGCTAGTAGTTATTAGTATAATAGCTTGGAAAAAACGAAGAGTTGGTGGGGTTTTATTTTTGTTAGCCGGTTTGATAATGGCGGTATTTTTTCATTCCTTTTGGCTAGCTTTACCAGTGTTGGTGGTGGGATTGATTTTTGCATTCTAAAAAAATAGTAGGTAGAATTATTGATATGGGTTCTTTGTTGGATATTGAGATAAATGACCTAGGTTTAGGAAAACATATTTGTTCAATTTATCAGAATAAAGAACAACAGTTTTTTTGGTTATCGTCTTTTATTGACGAGACTTTAACGAAGAATGAAAAATGTGTTTATGTAGTAGATGAAAATAGTCGGGAGGAACTGGTGGGGGAGCTTAGAAAAAATTGTGAAGATATAGATAAGTTTGTGGAATCGAAACA
>CAZKWZ010000007.1:22700-28327 GCA_964556795.1 uncultured Gammaproteobacteria bacterium
GGAAAATATCTTTGCTTTGTCAGTACAATGAAAATAAATTTAGTCGGGAAATATTGAATAGTGTAATTCAAACTCACCCCCAAACAATAATTTATGGGAAGTTGTACGAAAACAAATATTTTTTTACACCTTCTGAATATTTTAGAACAAATACCAATAAACTACCGGCGGAGTCATATAAAACAATAGTAGATACAATTGTTAGTGAGTAACAGTGGTAATGATGAGGGCGATGGCGGCTAGACCCATGGCAAACATAGTAGTCCAGACTAATGTTTTAGAGAGAAGGCCACTTTTGTGAAATCCCATGATGTTTTCATTTTGAGCAATTTTGGCGATTAAAAATAGAAGTGGAGCGGCAATAACACCGTTGATAACAGCAGTAAAAACCAAGGCTTTGACTGGATCGATGCCGATAAAATTTATCAGAAGACCGATAAGGGTAGCAATGGTAATAACTCCGTAGAAACCATGGGCACGTCTAAGTTTTAGATTTAAACCTTCTTTCCAATTGAAGGCTTCGGAGATAGCGTAGGAGGCAGAACCTGATAAAACGGGGACCGAAAGTAGGCCTAAACCTACGACTCCAACGGAGAATAAAAGTTTGGAGAGGTAGCCGGCATTAGGAAAGGAGTTGACCAATGGTTCAAGGGCTTTGGCAGCATCGGCAGAGGTTTTGATATCAACGATACCGTTTTGATTTAAAACAGTGGCGGCGACAACAATGATTGACCAGGTAGCTAACTCGGAGAAGATCATACCAACGATTGTGTCGATTCTAAGATTACGTAAAAAACGGGCTGAGAGAACCGGCATCCCATTTAGTTTTCTGATTTGTTTATCTTTTTCCTCTTCGACTTCTTCTGAGGCTTGCCAAAAAAACATGTACGGAGAGATAGTAGTACCAAGGACCCCGGTGATAATAAAAAGAAAAGAAAAAGAAAATTCAAAGTGAGGGATGAAGGTACTTTTTAAAATTTGTCCCCAGGGTTGTTGGACTAAAAGAATAGTCAGAGGGTAGGAAATTAAAGCTAAAGCCAGCCATTTTAGAATTCGGACATAAACTTTATAGCTGGTAAAAATTTCCATAATCAAAATCAGGGCAGTGAAAACTAGGCACCAAAAAGTAAAGTTAACTGGGAGTACTAGCTGGGTGGCAGCAGCCATAGCGCCCAGGTCGGCACCGATATTAATAGTATTGGCGATTAGTACCAAGAGACAAACTGCGTAGACAATTTTTTTAGAATAGTGTTCTTTGATAACGGCGACTAAACCTTTTCCGGTGACGGCACCGATACGAGCGCAAGCTTCTTGAACAGCACTTTGAAATGGGAGCATGAAAATAGCCGTCCATAATTGGCCATAGCCAAACTGGGCACCGGTTTGGGAATAGGTGGCAATACCGGATGGGTCATCATCAGCGGCACCGGTAATAACTCCGGGACCAATAATTTTTAGCAGACGATGAAATTTATTATCTTTTTTCACTGTATTTATTATGAAGGAAACGGGGAAGATGTGTAGGTGTAAAATTAATTATGTTATCGAAAATGGTTGATTATCAGAGGGATATTGAGGCATTGTTGATGGGAAATATTAAAGGAATTGATTGGGAAAAAGAGTATAAGTTTTTTAAAATACAATTAAAAAATTTACAACATGAGAGATTGATTCATCTGTTGGTGACCTTGGGGGTAGGGTTGGCGACTTTGATATCAGCATTGGTTTTATCGATAAAATATTTTTTTCCAACTTTATTAATTTGTGGAATATTGTTACCTCTTTTTATGGCTTATGTTTTTTATTATTTTAAGCTGGAAAATATAACCCAACATTGGTATTTGATTTTAAAAGAATTGAGAGAGAAAAGTGAGTCGGATAATAAAAAACTATAAATAACTAAAAATAAGTCAATAAATATCAAGTTTATTTTGGTCCTAGGAATGACTGTATTTTTTATTTCAGAAAGTTTACAATGATGGAATAAGGCTAGTAAATATTCGGACTCCATCTCAGAAAAACACTACCCCTGCCTTTCTGGAGGGGGATGGAGTCATGCCAAAAAACGATAAAGTTTATTTATATTATCGTTCGACAGATTCAGAAGTAAAAGATCAAATTTTTAAAGTAGCTCAGAGTGTGGATGGCTTGAATTTTGAATTCTATGAGACGACTAAACCAGCAAAATTAAATGCACCGACAGTACCTGCAGGTTTTAAAAACTTAGTTTTACCAAGAGAGGGTTATTTTGATTATGGGGAGATTGTAATAGAAAATATTTTTCGTTTATCGAGAAAATATTTTGTGTTTTATCACGTAAAACTTAATCAATCCCTGTATCGGGTGGGTTATGCTATTTTTGATTTGAAAAAGAAACTATTGGAAAGATCAGAAACCCCAATTTGGGAAAGTTCGACATCATGGGAAAAAGAAAAAGTAACTTATATTGGGATGGTTTATCATCAGGAACGATTTATTTCTTATTGGGGAGTGGGGAGACATCAGATATATGCAGTGGTGTATCCGTCCTTTAAAGTTCGTCAGCCGGTGACTTTGCCGGGGACTTTGCAATTGAATCGAAGTGAAACAAATCCATTAGTGTCACCCCTGAATGGCAATAAATGGGAAGAATTTACGACTTTTAATCCGGCGGCGATATATGCAGGAGGAAAGGTTCATATTTTATATCGGGCACAGGGTTTTAATTATGTTTCGGTGGTAGGATATGCCTCGTCGTCAGACGGTTTTCGTGTTGAAGAAAGGTTAATTGAACCAATATATATCCCCCGAGAGCCGTTTGAGTATATAGGAAAAGGTTATCCGATGCATGTGTCGCATTTTTATACCTCAGGCGGAGGTTATGGGGGGATTGAAGATCCCAGAGCAACAATTGTAGGTGACAGGGTTTATATGGTTTATGTAGCTCATGATGGAGTTGGGCCGCCGCGGGTGGCAATGACCTCGATTGCCTTGTCTGACTTTTTAGCTCATAGATGGTTGTGGGAAAAACCGGTATTGATTTCGCCACCAGGGGTGGTAGATAAGAGTTGTGTGATTTTTCCAGAAAAAATAAAGGGAAAATACGTAATTATGCATCGTATTTTTCCGGATATTTTGATTGATTTTGAAGATGATTTAAATTTTGACGGTAAAACCAGGTGGTTGCCCTGTAAACATTCGATTCCACCGAGGGCAAAGTGTTGGGATTCAAGAAAAATTGGAGCCGGAGCACCACCGCTGAAGACAAAAGATGGCTGGCTGTTGATTTATTATGCTACTTGCGACCAAGAAGGGGCGTCGCGGTATATGATTGGGGCAATGTTGTTGGATTTAGAAGATCCGACAAAGGTGATTTGTCGGTCAAATCAGCCAATTTTAACTCCAGAGGCGAAATATGAAAATGAGGGTTTTAAAGCCGGGGTAGTGTATCCGTGTGGGGCAGTAATTATCGGAAATACGATTTTTGTTTATTATGGAGGAGCAGATTCTTATGTTTGTGTAGCAACAGCAGACTTGGATAAATTTTTATCAGACCTAAAACAACAAAATAATATTAATATGGAATCAGCAATGATTAATAAGGTAATTTGATATGACAGTAAAAAATTTTGTAGGTAATCCAATTTTGGAAGCTGATCCAAAAAACAACTGGGAATCGAAAGCGGTATATAACGGTTGTCCAATAAAAAACGGTGACCGATATAATTTACTTTACCGAGCCCAAGGTCCGGTTAAGATTGAAAATCAAGAGTTGTTATTGTCGACAGTGGGGATTGCCGAGGGAAAAGATAAAACTAATTTTGACAATAGAAAAGCGTTTATTTATCCAAAATATAATTGGGAAAAGTATGGTTGTGAAGACCCAAGGGTAACACAAATTGACGGAGAGTTTTTTGTTTTTTATACAGCAATTTCTGATTATCCAATTACCAGCGCTGGGGTAAAGGTGGCTTTGGCTTTGTCACCTGATTTAAAAACAGTTTCTAAAAAACATCTAGTAACCCCTTTTAATGCCAAGGCGATGACTTTGTTTCCTAAAAAAATAAATGGTAATTATGCAGCTATTTTTACTTATGGGACTGAAGGGGGAGACTCCTCAATTGCTTTTGCCAGTTTTCCGGAAAAGTCCGATATTTGGTCACCGGACTTTTGGCAACATTGGACAGAACACATGAATCATAATTTTATTGATTTAGACAGGTTGAATACAGATAGAGTAGAGGTTGGCTCGCCACCGATAGAGCTAGATAAGGGTTGGTTGATAATTTATTCGCATATTCAAAATTATTACAGTCAATCAAGAATTTTTGGGATTGAGGCGGCGATTTTAGATAAAAATGACCCAACCAAGGTTCTGTATAAGACTAGAGAACCTTTGATGATTCCCCAGGAAGATTATGAATTGCAGGGATTGGTGCCAAATGTAATTTTTCCATCGGGATGTCTTTTGGAGAAGGATTATTTGTACATTTATTATGGGGCAGCGGATACCAGTGTGGCTCAGGCAGTAATGAGTCTTGAAGATTTGTTTGAACATATGAAGCCGGTGACGAAAAAACAGGTGAAGTTAAAAAAATATCAAAATAATCCAATACTTCGCCCGGACTCTTTTTATCCCTGGCAGGCAAAGTCAGTGCTGAATCCAACAGTGTTTTACCATGACAATACCTTTCATTTAATATATCGGGCTATATCAGAAGATAACACGTCGGTAATGGGTTATGCTACTTCAAGTGATGGCTATAACATTGATTATTTTCACCCAGAGCCAATTTATATTCCTAGGATGGAATTTGAATCGAAGAAGATTAATGGAGGGAATTCCGGTTGTGAAGATCCTCGAGTAACGATAATTGGAGATAAGTTGTATATGCTGTATACCGCCTACAATGGAGTAGAGGTACCGGCGATTGCGATGAGTTCAATTTTACTTGATGACTTTTTGGGACATCGTTTCCAAAGTTGGTCGACACCGGTAATTATCTCCGAACCTGGGGTGGACGATAAGGACGGTTGTTTGTTACCGGAAAAAATAAATGGAAAATATATATTTTTTCATCGACCTGAAAGCCGGGGTTTGTGTGTTGACTTGGCTGATGATTTGGAGTTTGGACAAGGTAGATATATGGAATGTGACTTTAGACTGGAGGTAGATTTTAATAATTGGGACAATTTGAAAAACGGGGTGGCTGGGACACCAATAAAAACTGAAAATGGATGGTTGGTTTTATACCACGCAATTAATGCTGTAGATAGATATTATCGGGTAGGGGCGTTGATGTTGGATTTACATGATGCCACTAAAGTAATCGGAAAAATTGAAGATCCAATTTTGGAACCATTTTTTTCCTATGAGAGACAGGGGTTGGTAAATAATGTAGTTTTTCCTTGCGGACATGTAGTGGTAAATAATCGTTTGTATGTCTATTATGGAGGTGGAGATAGTTGTATCTGTGTGGCGACAGCGAATTTAAATGAGGTGTTAGATTCAGTGTCATATTTATGATAGGCGATAAATTGGAATGGGAAGAGAAATATAGTGTGGGAATTGAGAGTATTGATAATCAACATAAGAAATTATTTGAAGCTATAAATAAATTGATTGAGGTAGTGTCGGAATATCCAAA
>CAZKWZ010000008.1:0-6923 GCA_964556795.1 uncultured Gammaproteobacteria bacterium
CTGCCCCAAGGTTTAGAAAAATATAATGGTATTTCTGGAGAGAGTTGGTTATAAAACCAAATTATTAATACGATTTGTGCGAGCAACAAAATAATACTTAGACGGAGTAAACGTAGATTTAGCTGACTTTGCCAAAATTTTCCCAAATTACCAAAGAACGAGGAGACTACATTCATTAATTATTGCCGGAGTTTAAAAATATAAGCCGAACCAATCTGATCGTTAAGAGTGTAATACTTGGCAATAAAGTTGTCTAAGGCCTCGAAGGGTCGCGAGGGCATAGGATAATAAACAATCACCTTTGGAGTGACGGTTTCAAGCTGAGACATGGTTAGATTGTATCCATTAAAGTCAGCGACATGGTAAGAGACAACATACTTAGTTGACGGAAGACGGTCACTAAGAGGATAAACATATGATTGGTCACCCCAAACAAAAATTTGATCTGAGGAGGAGGTTAATGATTTAACTTTATCGGCAAGACGGTAGGTGTCGGGCATTTCCTGACCAAAAAAACGTTGATAGTCAACCGTTTTTTTGAGACCAATTGCATGGGTGTAGAAATTTAAATAATATGAGAATACCGGATAAAAATAAAATTTATATTGAAAGAGTGAAAAGATGAAAATTAAGACAGAAAATATTACCCAAAATTTAGCTTTGACGAGATAAAAAACAAGAAGACAAAGGGGAGGAAGAACCTGAATGAGGTAATGCGGATAAGGACGACCAGACAACAAGGCACCAAAAATGGTGGCAAAAAACCAAGCAGAAATAAAAAGGAGTTCTTTGGAAATTTTTTTCTTTTGATAAAGGAAAAAGGAAATTATCCAAAGTAATACCATAAATAATCCCCGCCAAACTAAACCACCAGAAGTGACTGAGGCGTGTTGGGTGCCGGCGGACCATGAGGAGAGGTAACCAAAATTTTGCAGTAAAGCCGCAAAGAGGAAGGGCTCCAGGGCACCTTTTAGGGCAAAATAGATTAAATAAAGAAGAATTGGAGAGATAAATGAAATTCCAAAGACAAGAATTTTTTTGACTTTATCTTTTGAAAATATCAACAACCACAAACAGAGGAAGGCAAATTCAATGGCAACGGGAACTTTGATTGTAAAAGCAAAGCCTAGAAGTAGACCAGTATAAATTAGAATTTTTAAGGGGACATTAGACCCAAGAGATTTTTGAGAAAAGAGATAGATGGCTAAAATTGTAGGTAATAACATAAAAACTTCGGCATTGGCAATGGTACCTTCGATAAAGGGAATAGAAGTAATGATTAGAAAAAGAATGGTGGAAAATTTGGCAAACTTAGGATTAAGAAACTTTTTTGCCAAACGATTAAAAAAATAAATAGTGGGAATCATAACCAACATCAACAAAAGTCGGAATCCAAATACCGTGTGGGCTAAAGCGGCAAGATAATAAAGTGTGGGTGGTTTATTGTCATGAATTTGTTGAAATAAAAGTAAACCGTGACGAATTCCCTGCCCCAAGGTCAAGTAAATACCCTCATCGCCATACCAATATGGTTCAAATAAAGAAGGGAGGCGGAGGAACAGAAATAATATGACGTAAAGCATATTACTTTATTTTACACTAGAACCTTTTTCTGTGGTTTTGTATTCAAGGCGTTTACCAAAAAGGAGTCGGGTATGGGAATGAAGACCGGGTAGAACTGACATGGCCAGAGTGGCCAAGGGCATTAAAGGCCACTGAATCATATTTTTGACAAAATTCCAAAAACCTTGTTTTTGATATGGAGGACGAAGTTTCCAATCGAGAGCAATTAAAACTATCATCGGAAAAAGACAAATAGTCAAAATTATATTGGAAATGCGGGGTAAGTTGTAACCAAAGGTGGTGTTAAAAAAATGTGGATTTAGAGCAACTGGGAGAGACGTTCCCAAGGTAAGAATAAACCAATTGCTAGACCAAATAAAATGAGTTTGAATAAGTTTGTATACACGAAGAGCCCGGGTTAGCCAGGGAATTTCAGTATGAATCCGGGATTGCTCGATAGCATAAGGAATATCGATGGCACCCCAGGCGTGGCGAACACATTGGTTATAGCGGTTTTTAAGAGCCGCAAAATAATTTTTACCATCAGGAGCATCAACAACGGTGGGTAAAAAAATCGGAGATACTGAAGTTCGGCCACCACTGGAAAAAAAGGATTGCAAAAAAATATGCCAATCTTCGGGAATCATATCCGGATCCCAATAACCAGCTGAATCGATAAGTTTGAAGGATGAAGAATAACAGGAATAATTAAAAAATAAGCCATCCGGTTCCTGAATATTGGCAATGTGAATGGCGTTGCCCATAACACCAATAATTCTAATAGGAGCAGGGACACTATTAATATTGTGATGCCAAAAGATTGGAGATTGCCAAAATTTAAGGTAGCGGTCAGAGGTTGAAGCGAAGTGATAGGTTAATGCAGAAAAATATTTGGGATTAAAAATGGTATCAACGTCGCAGGAGGTTAAAGTTAAATTTTCAATTTTATATTTCTTGTTGCCGATATAATGTTTTTTAAAATAACGAGCAGCCCAGGCTTCATTGGTATGTTTCCCGGCAATTTCTCCAGGTAATCCATAGGGATGCTCAGTAAAAATTAAAGATCCAAAGGTGTGGCCATATTTTTTTTGGAAATAATTGATTGTGGTCTGATTATTTTCCTGACCGGCACGAGCTTCTTGGGCTAGGACAATATGAATTTTTTTAAGATCAATATCAACTTGAGAGGCTAAAGAACCAAAAGCCATCTCAATAACCTCTGTGGGCTCTTTGTAAGAAGAAATAATAATGACATGATTGATATCCCGGTAACGAAGCCAGGAAGCTCTAAAATCGTCATTAAATTTTTCTAACCAGTTGGTATTTTTGGCGTTAGTTATCTTGAAATATCCAATCACAGCCAGGATAGCCGATTTAAAAGATTGATAAAGCCAATAGACCAAAAAGGCAATAACAAAATAAGCCACGATTTTAGGAACGACTAATGAACCCCAGATAGGAAAAAGGATGACGAACCAAGCGAAAACTCCGGGGATCATTTCATAAAAACGGTATCTTTTGGTGTTTTTATTCATTTGGGATTTTAGTATTATATCAAGAAGAGGATAAAATATGGTAATGGACGACCTGAATAAAACGATTAAAACAACACAAGATTATGCTCACAAATACGGACAAAGTTTGAATGACAGACAATTGTATTTACGCCTGATTTCTAAAAAAATATATAAGTTCTCAGAAATAAAAGGAAAGGGGGTAAAACACAAAGAAAATACTATTTGGCAAGATAAAATTAATTTAGTAAAAGAGTTGGTTGAAAGACACCTAATAAAATTTGGTGGGATTAAAATGGTAGCAATAACCGGTTCAGTGGCAACGGAATGGACAAAAGATGAGGAAGATATTGATTTACTGATAGTGACAAGGACAGAAGAGCTTTGGTGGTGGAGATTGTTTTTACGTTTTTATATTAGGTGGCATAAAATCCCCCACCGTAAATTTGGTCAGGAAGAAAATAAAAATGAATTTTGTTTTAACCTGTGGTTGGATGAAAATAATCTGAAGATTCCAAAAGAAAAAAGAAATTTAAAAAATGCTACAGATCTGGTAATGATGAAAGTAGTTTTAGATCGAGATAATTGCTATCAAAGATTTTTAAGAGAAAATTTCTGGGCAAAGGAGTATCTGGCAACCGGATACAACATGTTGGTAAATAAAAAATTAACAAATATCTCTAAATTTGAGAGAAACTGGATTAAGGTTTTGGGGAATAAAATAATTTTTTGGGGACAATATTTTTATATGTGGAGTAAAAGTAGGCGTAAATTAAAAAACATTGGAGAGGGACAGGCATTTTTCCACAAGGGTGATTAGGGTACAATATTGGTTACAAGATGAAAAAAATATTATTGGTAATACTGGTATCTTTGGGAGGGGCGGGAATTTTGTTGATTTCCATGTCCAGGGCTACTCTGGAAGTGATGATGAGAGATGATAGGGACGGTAGACTTCGAGTTGAACCGGTAATTATTGCAGATAAAACAATTTATAAATTACCTCAGACAAATTTATTACCAAACAATATTTTTTATAAGGTAAAAGAGGTTAGGGATTGGTTGTGGTTGAAATTTAGCTCAGGAACTGAGGAAAAAGTTAGGATTGAGTTAATTTTGGCAGACAAACGAATTGCCGAAGCCAGGGCTTTAGTAAAATTAAAAGACTACCGCAGGGCATTTGAAGCTGGAATGGAAGCCATAAATAAACTAAAATATGCTAGAGGGTTGTTAGATAAGGAAAAACAAGTTCAACCCATTGCCCAAAAACAATTAGATGTTCAAATTACGAACACTGCCGTGGCTTATAGTGAAATCATTAAGGAAATTGGTTCACAAATAGGCAGTAACCAACAGAAATATAATTTACTACAAAAAGAGATAGATGATTTTAAAGAAACACAAATCCAAGAACAAAGTATCGAACAGAAATAAACGGATAAGGTCAATTTTAATAAGCGCAGTTTTATTGATAATACTTTTTTTGGGATATGGCTTGTTTAAGGATATGCCAAATCCCAAAAAATTGAGCTCGGGTGAATATCCGGAATCTTCTCAAATATTTGATAGAAACGGGAAATTGCTTTATGAAATCTATACCGATAAAAACAGAACTACGGTACCTCTGGCTAATATTCCGGACAAAATGATAAAAGCCACCTTGGCAATTGAGGATAACAATTTTTATAAGCATTCCGGATTTGATATCAAAGGAATTATCAGAGGATTGTTTAGAACTATTTTCCAAAAAAGACTTCAAGGGGGATCTACTTTAACCCAACAATTGGTAAAAAATGCTTTATTAACCCCGGAAAGGACTTGGAAAAGAAAGATTAAAGAGGCGGTTTTAACAGTAGTGACTGAAGCTCTATATACCAAAGATCAAATCTTGGAAATGTATTTTAATCAGACTCCATATGGAGGAACTATTTGGGGAGTGGAAACGGCAGCCAGAGAAATTTTTGCCAAAGATGTTAAGGATTTAAGTTTAGCTCAGGCAGCATTAATTGCCGGATTACCGGGATCACCGACCAGATACTCCCCTTTTGCTCATCCGGATGCAGCTAAAAATAGACAAGAGATGGTGCTGAAAAGAATGGAGGAATTGAAGTATATAAGTAAGGATGAATATGAAGCGGCAGTAAATGAAGAGATGGAGTATAACCTAAACAAAAATAATATCGTTGCTCCCCATTTTGTCTTTTATGTTAAAGAAAAACTGATAGAAAAATATGGCATAAAAAAGGTAACCGAAGGCGGTCTAAAAGTATGGACAAGTTTGGATTCCGATTTGCAAAATTATGCTCAGGAACAGGTGGCAACTGAGATTGAAAAATTAAAAAAATTAAAAGTAAGTAACGGAGCGGCTATGGTTACTGACAGTAAAAGCGGGCAAATATTAGCCATGGTAGGTTCAAGAGATTATTTTGATACCGAAATAGATGGAAAATATAATGTCACCACAGCATTAAGACAACCTGGTTCATCAATAAAACCTCTAAATTATGCCGTAGGATTGGAATTGGGAAAGGCAACTGCAGCATCAATTTTTGATGACAGTAAAACTTGTTTTAATGTAGCCGGGCAAAAGGCATATTGTCCGACAAACTACGGTAATACATATCATGGAATTCAGAGCTTAAGAAACTCTTTGGGTAATTCTTTGAATATTGCGGCAGTAAAAATGTTGAGTTTAAACGGAGTAGAAACCATGGTAGCGTCAGCATCAGCAATGGGAATCAGTACATATAAAAATTCAAGCGATTACGGATTGTCGTTAACGCTGGGGGGCGGCGAAGTTTATATGACTGATTTAGCCACCGCTTTTGGGGTATTTTCCAATATGGGAATCAAACAAAACTTGGTTTCGATATTAAAGGTTACCGACAAAAAAGGCGAAGTATTGGAAGAATATAACTACGTTCCCGGGGAAAGAGTTTTATCTTCAGAAACTTCATATATTATTGCTAATATTTTATCCGATGACGGAGCTAGAGGGATGGTTTTTGGAAGAGGCTCGATGTTAAATATTAAAAAACATCCAGAGGTGGCGGTTAAAACGGGAACGACTAATGATATGAGGGATAACTGGACCATAGGTTTTACACCGGAAAATGTAGTAGTGGTTTGGGTGGGAAATAACGATAATACTAAGATGGGGGGGTTAGTGTCTGGAACAACCGGAGCAGCGCCAATTTGGAACCGGATTATGACTAAGGTTGTGGAAAATAAACCGGTAAAAACTTTTACGAAACCGAGTGGAGTAATTACTATGAGTGTGTGTAATCTATCCGGATTATTGCCGCCAGACGGTGGTTGTGACACTCATAATGAGTTATTCAAAAAGGAATTTGCACCGACAATAAGAGCAGCATTACAAAACAATATATTAATTGATAAAACTACGAACCAAGTAGTAAAAGAGGGCGATAATAATCCAAATGCAGAATGGCAAATGAGACCAAGTATCCAAGATGTAACCGGTCAATGGGTTTGTTTAGATTGTCCTAAAGATGAGAAGAATAATTGAACTATTGATAGCAGTTGGAAAGCCATTTTTATGGCTCATAAAATCACTGTCCAGAATAAAAGTACCAAAGTTTAGGGTTAAATTTCCCAGATTTAACAGAGATAAACTTAGAAAAACGGAAGAAAAAAGGAAAGGGGTAAATGTAAAATTATTAATTTCAAAAATTTCTTTTAAATTATCTTTTATAGAATTATTTCTGTTCAGAATAAAGTCACATTGGCTGCAACTAAAATTAAAAATAAAAGAGAAACAAAATCACGATTCAGCAATAAAGTTTGGTTTAAAAAAGATTAAAGAGAGAAAGAAAAAACAGGAAA
>CAZKWZ010000008.1:7023-26489 GCA_964556795.1 uncultured Gammaproteobacteria bacterium
ATTGAGGACAAAAATTTTTATAACCATCATGGTTTTAGTTTTAAAGGAATCCTAAACGCCGTTTTTTATAACTTTAAAAAAGACGGAGACCAGAAACTAAGAGGTGGTTCGACGATTACTCAACAGCTGGTTAAAAATGTGTTTTTGAATGGTGAAAAAAGTTTCCAGAGGAAAATTAAAGAAGCAATATTGACCATTATGCTGGAAAACAAATTGAGTAAAAATGAAATATTAGAAAGATATTTTAATCAAGTTCCCTATGGTGGTGATATCTATGGGGTAGCTGAAGCCAGTTATCGTTATTTTGGGAAGCAATTAAGTGAAATTAACTCGGCTGAGGCGGCGTTTTTAGCAGCATTACCGGCAGCACCAAGCTCATATTCCCCTTTTAATAGTGAAGGATTTAGGTTAGCTAAGCTCAGACAAGAACATGTTCTAAATGAAATGGTGGCCGATAAATTTATTGATATGGCAAAGGCTGAAGAAAGTAAAAAAGTTCCAATAAAAATAATAGAGGATAAAAGAAATATAATAGCGCCACATTTTGTGTTTTATATTAAGAGCTATTTGGAAAATATGGGCTTTACTGAAGTAGAACGAAGGGGTCTAAAGGTCAAGACAAGCTTGGATTTAGAGATACAAAAAGATGCCGAAAAAATCGTTAAGGAGGAAGTGGATAAAGCAGCCAGATTAAAGATAACCAACGGAGCCAGTGTTATTTTGGATGTAAAGACAGGTGATATTTTAGCTATGGTAGGATCAAAAGATTATTTTGCCAAAGATATCGATGGAAAATTTGATGTAGTTACTCAAGCCTTGAGGCAGCCAGGTTCTTCAATTAAACCGATAAATTATTTACTGGCATTGTTGGCGGGGAAAAATTTATGGGAGACAATTGACGATAACCCAGTAAGTTATCAGATAGCCGGTCAAAAACCCTACACTCCGCAAAATTATACCGGCAAATATTTGGGGACCGTAACTCTAAAAACAGCATTAGGCTCGTCATTAAATATTCCTTCGGTAAAATTATTAAATGAAAATGGGGTAAATAATATGATTGATCTGGCGCAAAAAATGGGTATAAGTACATGGGAGGATAGATCCAGATTTGGATTGTCGCTAGCACTTGGAGCCGGTGAGGTAAAAATGATTGACATGGCTCAGGCTTATAGTGTATTTGCTAATCTGGGAGAAAAGATAAAAATAAATCCAATTTTAGAAATTAATAACTATTTGGGAGAAAATATTTATAAAAAGAAAATAGAGTCGGAGAGGATAGTCGGAGAAAAAGAAAGTTTTTTGATTGATGATGCGCTGAGTGATGATCAGGCAAGAATACCGATTTTTGGGGCTAATTCTTTGCTCCATATTCCCGGAAAAAATGTGGCAGTTAAAACGGGAACGACTAATAACTTAAAAGATAATTGGTGTATCGGTTGGACACCATCATATTTAGTCGCGGTGTGGGTAGGTAATAACGATAGCTCTCCGATGAGCTGGGTGGCATCGGGAATTTCGGGAGCAACACCAATTTGGAACCGGAGTATGAAAAGCCTATTAAGTAATAAAAAGAATGAAAGTTGGCCAGTACCAAAAGAGCTACACCAAAGTGAAGTCTGTGGAAAAAAGGAATGGTTCGCTGAGGGGGGTGAAAAAAAGATTAGATGCCTGAGTCCAACAATAGCGCCGACACCAACTATTTAAGTAAGTGCCAATAAAAAGTTTCGACTAGGTGAGCAAAGGTATCGGTCTCGGTTGGGGAAATTTTGCCAGGAATTTTAGTGTAGATTTCAAATTTAATTTTTGGGGTGGAGATTAAGGATAATATCTCTATATTATCCTGATTACTAATAGTTTTTTCAGAGACAATAACTCCATTGGGAAGATATTTTTTGGAGTAGGAAGGGTCATGAATAGTTTTAAAAAGATTTAAATCCGGTAAAGCACCGAGATTTGAGGAATAAGAAAAGGCGGTACTACCAACTGTTTTGACTGAAATAGACCAATTCTCTGGAACAGTTGGTGAAAATTTGCTTTGGGGTAAGGTAGGCAATTTTATAGAAAGGTTTGGAAGCTTAATTTGTTGAAAATTTATAGTCTTGACCTGACGGTAAATAATAAAACAGAAACTTAATCCAACGGTCAAAAGTAAAAATATAATAATTGATAACCGCTTTTTTTTGGCCTTATCAACTTCGTCGATAGTGTCGACTAAATCTAGCTGTTCGGTTGAAGATTTCTTGGAAATTTTTTCAGGTTTTGGAAGCATGGGAAATCTTTTTAAAGGTTAAAATACCCTCTTTAGCGCCAAATTTGGAAACCACTGAAGCTGAATTTCTAATTGCCCAGTTTAAAGCCTCGGGTAAGGTGTGATTGTAAATAAGAGCGGCAACAAAGGCAGAACCGAAAGCATCACCCGCTCCGGTTTCATCAATGGGATGAACATTAATTATTGGTGAGTAAAGGGAATCATTGGGGGTAAGTATTTTGGCGCCAAGGTGGCCGTTGGTAATAGCAACTATCGGAGAGAATTTTCTTAGTTTATCCCAAAAAGAAACATCGCGATGATCGGAGTCAGCCAAGATTTCAGCTTCCTGACGATTAAGCAAGAGAAAGTCGATATATTTTAGGAGAGGAATTAGTTCCCGGCGCTGTTGTAATTCACGATTACCAGGATTTAGGGAGACCTTAATGTTATTTTCTTTGGCATAACCAATTAGTTCTTCGATGAGGGGTAAATTTCCTTCAAGGCCGGAAATATAAAACCACTTAGCTTTAAGTTTTGACCAGGGAATATTTTTACTTTCTAGATGGGTATCACCACGGTTGGTCATAATGGAACGGGTACCATCGGAGGCAACCAAAATAATGGAATAATCGGTATCGTCAGATTTTTTTTGGACTAAATAACTGGTGTTTATTTTTTCTAATTTTAGGTCTTTTTTAATGTAATCTGAAAGCGGATCATCACCAATCAGGGAAACAACAGCACTTTTTAAACCCATTCGGGAAAAGGTAGTGGCGGAATTAGTTGCCCCACCGCCGGAACAAATCAGACTGGAAGAAATTTCATTTTTACTGGAACGTTTGAGAGATAAAAAACGGGGACTTTCACGAAGTCCATCGGAGCTAATAAAAAAATCGGCAGTGGCTGCCCCAATAGAAATAACATCAAACATTTTGAGCAAAACTGATTAACTTTTGTTTAATAACTTCTTTTAAATCTTTGACCACCGGAGTCAAATATTCGTAAATTTTTTCGGTATTTTGAATGGTAAGCTGGTGTCGGACTGATTCAATAAATTTCAAGCGAAGGTCTGTATTGATATTTATTTTGACGACTCCAAGATTGACGGCGGATTGGATTTGATCAAGAGCGACACCGGAACCACCATGAAGCGTCAAAAATGTGTTACCAAGACTATTTTTGATTTGGGATAAGAGACTAATATTTAGTCTCTCGGGAGCAGTGGTATTAACACCATGAAGATTGCCTATGGATACGGCAAACAAATCAGCTCCAGTGGCATCCATAAATTCTTTGGCTTTGGTTGGATCAGTAAAGGAGTCAGGACCCGGGGCGGCATCAATTAAATTAATGTGATTGAATTCGACTTCAAATAGAGCATTGGGGTTGATGGCTTTAACCTTGCTAATAAAATATTTAGTGGCGGCTAAATTGGTAGAGTAATCCATTTTAGATCCATCAAAATGGACCATATCAAAGCCCATTTTAAGACAAGATTCCAGGCGGTTAACATCACCACCATGATCCATATTTAAAAAAATTGGTAATCCTTCAAGATTGGCTTTTTTAACTAACATCATTAGTCTCTCAGCATGAATAAATTTATCTTCGCTGGCTGAAAGCTGGACAATACAAGGCAAATTAATTTCTGCCACCGCCATTTCTACGGCCTGATAAATTTCAAAACAATCGATATTGAAAGCGGGAATAGCTTGATGTTTTTGTTGATATTCACTAAGAACTTGTTTTAAAGGAATCATGATTTTGATAATAAACTTTTTAAAGCTTCAATAACAGCCAATGGTGATAAGCCATAATGATGATATAAATCAAAGTAATTTTGGGCTGATTGACCAAAACTATTATCGACGGCCAGATGTTGAAATTTACATTTTAGACCAGAACTGAGAATAAGACTGGCAACAGCCTCCCCTATTCCACCATTTTTCTGATGATCTTCGAGGGCTAAACAACGTTTAGTCTTTTTGATAGAAGCTAAAATTGTATCTTTATCCAAGGGTTTAATCGAAGAACAATCAATGATATCTAAAGAATATTTTTTAAAATCAGGGACAAAAAGTTCAGACAATATCGGACCATAACCCAAAACGGTAATATCCTTTCCTGTGGCTAAAAGATGAGACTTACCAATGGTAAAAGAGAGTTTTTCTGGAAAAATTACCGGAGTGGAAGGACGGGGTAAACGAAGATAAGAAGGGTGAGGGTTATGTGCCAAAACCGGGAGCATTTTGGCCATTTCTACGGCATCTACCGGGGAGAAAACTTCCATGTTTGGCAAGGAACGCATCATGGCCACGTCTTCTAACATTTGATGGGTGGCACCTAAATCACCACTCATCAAACCGGCATGGGAACCGATAATTTTGACATTTTGGCGATTGTAACAAATTGACTGTTTGATGGTGGCCCAATTTAAGGCGGGAGAAAAACAAGCAAAAGAGGTTAAAAAAACCGTTTTTCCGGTGGCGGCAAGTCCGGCGGCAATACCAGCGGCGTTGGATTCAGCAATCCCCGCTTCTATAAAACGGGATTTGAATCGAGCGGCAAATTTATCAAGATATAGTGAGGGACGAAGACCAATGTCGACAACATATATTTGAGGATTTTTAACCGCCAAATCAAAAAGCGAATCAGCAAAAGCCTGACGAATGGATTTGATTTCAATATCTTTGGAGTTCATTTTTGGCAGTTAAATAAATATCTTCGGGTAATTTTTTGACATCATGATATTTGAAATTATTTTCCATAAAGGAAACTCCTTTACCAAAGGTGGTTTTGGCAATAATACAGGCCGGATAAATAGTTGATGTTTTAGCCTTTTTTAAGGCTTTTTCTAAGTCAGTAAAATCATGACCATTGACGGTAGTTACCGTCCAGCCAAAATGGAGATATTTAGAGGCAAGTTCACCTAGAGGCATGATATCAGCAGTAGCCCCACCTAGTTGATAGGCATTGTAATCAACAATGTTGATGAGATTGCCCTGATGATATTTATTGGCAAAGGCAATGGCTTCCCAAATTTGACCTTCATTATGTTCACCGTCAGTAGTAAGACAAACTGTGTGATGATTTTTATCACCCAAAGCTAATCCACAGGCAAAAGAGAGCCCTTGTCCCAAAGCGCCAGAGGCATATTCAACCCCGGGAGTTTCTAAATTGGAATGACCCTGGAGACGGGAGGCAAATTGAGCATAAGTTAATAATTCTTCACGAGGAAATATATTTTTATTGGCTAACACGGCATACAAAGCTGGACAGAGATGTCCGGCAGAAAGGATGAAATGATCTTTATCAAAGTTAAAAACGCCGGAATTATACAGGGATATCAAAACATCAATTGAGGAGAGTGACCCACCAATATGGCCAAAACCAGCAGCGTTGATTATCTCCAAGATATCAAGCCGCAAAGAACGGGCCAAGAGAGACAACGGATGTGATTTTTTATTGGGCAGCAAAATCATTATCTAAGTATAGGACAAATATAGAAAAAAAATAAAATTAAACTTAAAATGTGCTAAAGTATCGATACTGATGGAAGAATTAGTAAATAAATATCAAAAAAGTGTAGCGGGATTTGTGAGAAGAAAGGTAGATGATGAAGGAGTAGTGGAAGAATTGACCCAAGATATTTTATTGGCAGCTTTTTACGCCATGCCAAATTTCAATGGTAAATGCAGTGAATTTTCATTTATTTGTAGTATCGCGAAACATAAAATTACTGATTATTACCGAAAGAAAAAGTTAAAAACTATTTTATTTTCAGTTAACCCCAAATTTGAAGAAATCGCTGAGGAAGCTCTAACACCAGAAAGAGACGTCCTAAAAAACGAAATGAAGGAGGAAATTTATAAAACGATAAAGGAGTTAAGAGCAGATTATGGAAAAATATTGCGACTTAAGTATGTAGAGAATTGGAAGAGTAGTCAAATTGCCACCGCCATGAAGTTGAGTATTAAAGCAGTGGAGTCCAGATTAATAAGGGCAAAAAAACAATTCCAGAACCTTTGGTATTATGATAAAAAAAAGGGTAAAGAATTTGTTCAAGCTGAGCGCCCTAATAAGCATTAGGCAGGGGTATTTTTTGGGAAGGAATTGGTACGAGCTGATGCGGGAACCATACATGACTATCAGAAATTTAAAAGAAACCCAGGATAAATCACAGATATTTTTAATTAGTCTAACGGCTTTTACTCCGTTATTTTTTTATATATTTTTGAGAGTAATTTATGACTTGGTTAAATATCACAGCCTGGTTTTGGTTACCGGAGATGTTTTTAAGGTAGCTGTTTATGCCCAATTGTTGGTGTTATTTTATTTGGGATATTGGACGGTAAAAGTTTTTAAGGAGACATAAATGGAAGTACCAAGACATTGGAGATTAAAACAACAAAGATATCGTTTAGTGGGAGAAATTTGTCCACATTGTGATGAAAAAATTTTTCCACCACGGGATATTTGTCCAAGGTGTGGTGGAGGAACTCTGAATAATAACCTAGAAATGGTGATTAGAAGCTCCCAGGGCAGTGGATACGAACTCGAAACAAAATTACAGACAAAAACAGTATAAAGATGGCGGGAGAAAATTTAGTATATCCGGGTAGGTTTCAACCAATGACAATAGGTCATTTAGCCTGTGCTAATGATATTTATGAAAGATATCAACCAAAGAGAATGATAATGGTTTTTCCGGAAAACAAATATAGAAGCCAGGAAAATCCATTTTTAGCCCCGGAAACAAAAAGAATAATCGAATTATCTTTTGAAGGGAGATTTCCTATAGAAATAATGGGGATAAATATGGAGGCCAATTTGTATGAGTTATGGAGAAAATATTTGGGACAATTTCAAGTGGATCTAGTGGCAAGCGGAAATAAAAAAATGGTAGGGATAGTTAATAGAATAAGTTTAGGAGCAACCAGGGCGGTGTGTTTTGGTGACGGGAATATTAGCCAAATCAGAGCATCTGACCTCAGGGAAAAAATGAAAAAGGGTGATTTTGAATGGAAAAAAATGATGGTGCCAGTGGCGGCTGAATATGTTGAGGGATTGGCGATAAATTGGCAAGAATTGCCAAAAATGAGAAAAAGATGGTATGAGTGAGAGACAGACGATACTGGCAAGGAGTAAAGATTATTCGTCGACATCTATCTACTTTTCGATTGATAAGGAAATCAGAAGAATAGGGATATTTGATAGAATATGGTATGCCAAAAGTACCAAGTTACGATTTAATTCAACTGACAGCGGAAGAGGTAGCAAGAATTTATCGGAGTACTCACAAAGTTCCTACTCTACCAAGTGGACAACAGCTAGAAAAATATCGGAGAATTCTAAATGACAAATATGTGAAGATTGTAGAAAAAGTAAAAATTCATATTTTAAAAAATGAACCGGAGGGAGGCCACGGCTATGAGCACTTAGAATATGTGGCAGTTATGGCAGGATATTTTGCGGAAGAAGAAGGGGCCAAAGATGATGTAATTGAGATGGCAATACTAGCCGGTTTATTTCATGATATCGAAAGGTACTTAGGTTTTGGTGAGGACCATATGATTAAGGGCGAGGAAACAACTAGATTAATACTAAATAAGTCTGGAATTAATGAAGGATGGATAGACGTAATTGCTTTGGCGGTTCGTAATCATGACCATATAGACTTTAATCCAAGAGGAGAAGTTGAACGAATCGTATTTGGGTCCATTTTTGATCCTGATCATTTTAGATATGGATTTGAAAGGGAGGATACTTTTTGGAGAATGAAAGAAAAAAGAGGTATTTCACCTGAAAAAGTTATCCACGACTATCAATTTTTACTTCCATTTAGAGATTCTTGGAAAACAAATATGGGTAAAAAAATTGGCCCAAAAATCATAGATTTTGGTTTAGCAATTGCTAGGGAAATAGAAAGAAGGTTTAGTTAACACTAATATCAGGCTATTGTTTGGGGTTTTTTATATTGAGACCCGGGTGGGAGTCGAACCCGCCTATACGGTTTTGCAGACCGCTGTATAACCGCTTTACTACCGGGTCAATACTTATATAGTAGGTCTATTTTAGCAAAAAGTTGCTTAATTTCGAGAAGATCTTCTTTGTATAATTTCAATACCGGCACCACAAGGAACATTTTGAGCATCTTCTGGAGTAAGATTTTTGACCAATGGTTTATCTAGACTGATTCTACCCTCTCCAGATTTTTGACCTTTTTCACCAAAACAAACTTCTTTTAAGACACAAGGGCTACAGTGTGATGAGAGTACAGTACTTCCTTTTACATTTAGATTAAAAATTAATCTATTGTCGGTAGCACTTGGAAAACGAAAATTTGAAGCGGTTAGCTTTGATTGTTTTTCTGACATAGGATATATTACCACAATATATCCTATATTGCTAGATATATTGACAAATTCGTAATATTATGGGATAATATATCTTGTTTGAACAATAGAACTTCAAAGCGAAGCTCATCATATTTTTCAAACACTGCTCTTTAACAACCCACTCACTAAATAACCCTTAGATGGGATGAATTGCAATAAATACGATTGTTTTGTTTCAAAAATCCCATCTAGTTCAGAAACTAAAGGAGAATTCGATGTCTAAAAAGTCAGTAATGTTTCTTGTCGCAGTGGTGATATTTTTTGTCACTTCTGCATGTAGTTGTACATCAGCAATAGCAGGAATTTTTACAACTGCCGGATATAAAAACGGGCAGGTTGTAACTGCTAAGGTTGATGCCGATTGTTGGCAATGCCCGGATGGAGAAGATGCTGCTTCCACTAATTTTGATCGGGTGGAAAATTGTGTTTCTCAACGTTCATACGGGAAAGCTCTTGAGGGAACTCAGATGACTATTGTCGCCAACGAATACGGTGATTATGCTGTCTTTGGTTCCTTGAGGGTATCAGTTACTGGCTTGGTTAACACCAATCCTTTGACTGGCGAGCAGTTCAGTAGTGATTATCCAGCGGTATGTTGGATTGATGCTACTGATGTCAAGTAATCTTTTCAAACCTTGCCTCCAGGAGGAGAAATTTTTTCTCCTGGAGGAGAAAGGGGTTTTTGTTTTTGGTTTTTGTAAGTGAGTGGGTTGTTTTTTTATTTTTCCAAATCTTTGATCCGATTTTTAAAGGTAACGTTTCGTGCCTCAGAACTGACCTGAGCAGCAGGTCCCATAGTTCTAGCCTGATCGAAATAATCAAAAACAACGTTTATTTCAGTATCATCTGGGCTACGTCTAATTAGTTCAAAGGCATTGGTGGACCAATGAGCGGCTATATCATAAATATCGGCATTGGAGCGACTGGGACTAACACCGGGTAAATCAATAAAATATAAATAATCTGGGTTTTGACGTGTAAATTCTAAAAATTTGTTTAAAGTTTCCCGAAAAGTTAATTTTTGGGGAGTCTCGCTAACCTCGACAGTGGAAATGGAATCTAATAGTAGAGAAAGATTGGCGTCGGTGGGCATTTGGTTTATTTTTTTGAGATATGAATCAAGACCGCGAGCAGAAAAGGAATCGAAAGAAAAAACCGGAACATTCATAACATGATGCAAAATGGCCAATGATTTGGACTTTAGAGCATTGGAAAGGCCATAAAATGAAATGATATCCGGAGTAAAATCGGAGGCATATGTGGCGAAATCAGCTATCGGAATATCGGTATTCAAGGCCAGATGAGTAGCGAGTAAGGGATTAATATTTTGATCATTAGCGGCCTGTAAACGTTCTACCTGGGTAGAGCTTAGAGAGAGTGAATCAACTTCCGGTAAGGGGGTGGTCATGCCACCAAAAGAGCGTTCCTGAAAGGCCGGGAGATATAAATCAGAACCATCAGTGTCAGTAACTTTAATAATGGCGGCGTTAATTTCGAAATGTTCAAGTGGGTCAATAGTTTCACTGCCTAAATAAGCAATAGATTGGATTTGGGGTGGAGATATTTCCCGGTTGGGAAGATGAGAAACTTCGGTTTTTAATTGGGTATCAGCTAGCATTTTTTTCCAAAATAAACCCAACTTTGGGGATAGTTTTAATACTATGTTTAACTAATTTAGAATTTAAACGGCGGATAGTTTTGTTGATAGCCTGATCGGAAAATTCGTCATATTTGTTTTCACCCCATTTGATATCAGAGACTTCTTCTTTGGAAATTTGACCTTGGTTGTCCAATATTTTTTGAAGAATTTTGGACTCTGAGGGGGTTAATAATTTGGCAGACTTGGCCCCCTCTTCGCTAAAAGATAAATCAAAGTTTATATCAATAGTAAAAGGAGGTGAACCAATAGAAGCCAAGGGTAAAGTGATACCAAGATTTTTTATCTCTTTTGAAGAATAGCCTCTAAGGGAGGAAATAACGTCTTTAACGATAGCGGTTAGAGTATCATCAGGACCGGTAATGATACTTTGATTAACTGAAAGGTATTTTATAATTTTACCTACACCTTCGGATATTTTATAAATTTTTTTAATATCAGCATCGGTAAGATTTGGATTAATTTCTTTGGCAAAAATGATTGTGTCGTTTAAATTACGACAAGACAGAGGGGTAGATAAATAAAAATGAGTTTTGTATTTTTCCAACAAGGGAGAATGAAAGTCCAGACCGTTGTTGACTAAAATAGCACATTTTTGATGAAGGCTAGCTTTGTCAATTAGAGCCAAGGAATCGGCTAAAGATAAATCTAATAGTGAATAATCACCCAGGGTTTGATGGATATCATTTATATAGGTTAATTTATTGTCCCGAGAAGCAAGAGATTTAAAAAGATAACTGGCACCGGAACCAACGAATGAATAAACTAAAATATGGCTTTGATGTAAGCGGGCAAGGTCGATTTGTTTTTTTAAATCCAAGTAAATTTGTTGGTGAAAAACATCCATTAATTGAATATAGCACATGGTTTTTCTGTCCGGCGATTGTCCGATAAAAGTCCTGATAATAATTAACTATTATAAGATAATATAATTATCTTGATAAACAAAAAGTAAAGCACTTTTTAAGTTTTCAAGAGACGTACTTTAACAACAAGGTTTTAGAAAATGATTGAGGGTTGGAACCTGTAAACCATTTGGTTTTCAGAGACAACTCTCAATCAATATCCCTAAGGAGGATAAAATGAAAAAGCTCAGTTTCTTTCAATTAGTTGGGGTGATTTTGGTAATTTGTGTCGGAGTGGCAGTACTTACTTTGACGATTGATAATAAAATCGAAAATAAAAAAGTAAGTAACGTAGTCAAAAGCGTCCACACATTAAGCCCAAAAGCAACAGCTACAATCGTAGCCACCAGTACTCCATGGCCAAGCCCAACACTCGATCCTACTTCTGTTCAAGATTCGTATGGTTTCTATCGTAGCTGCATACCTGACACGATTGATTCGAGTCATTGTATCTGTACGGATTATAACTACACGATTCATATTGAACGGGACAACTGTGGAAGTGATCTTTGCCCAGCAAAGATTGAATTCACCAGTGAGTATGGTGATGGCACCACGATGTGGGTTGATTATTATGACAGTCAAAAGTCAATAATGATCCACAATGGAGAAGTAATTGATTTGCCGAGTCTCGACTCGACAAGTTGGAGTATTGGACCAAGGTCTTTTTTTGACCTAAGCGTCACTCCAGAACCCTAAAACCTGTTGTCCCAACCGACAAATGATTAATGCATATTTTGCATTTTTTGTTTGTTCGGTTGGGAGGTTTTTTTAGAATAAAAAATTTTTATTTTAAAAAAACTTGATATAAAAAAATCCCCCGTTTCCGGGGGATTTCCAGTTTTTTTACAACTATTTTTCCTCTTCAATTGCAGCCTGAGCGGCAGCAAGACGAGCAATTGGGACACGATAAGGACTACAGGAAACATAATCTAAGCCAATTTGATGGCAAAACTTGATAGTAGCCGGATCGCCACCTTGTTCGCCACAAATACCAATATGGAGATGTTTTTTGGTGGAGCGACCAAGATCTACAGCCATTTTCATTAGTTTACCTACTCCTACAGTATCAAGTGATTTAAATGGATCTTCGGGAAGAATCTTTTTCTCTAGATAATCTTTTAAGAATTTACCAGCGTCATCTCGAGAGAAGCCATAGGTCATTTGAGTCAAATCATTGGTACCAAAGGAGAAGAAATCGGCCTCGGTAGCAATAACATCAGCGGTTAAGGCGGCACGGGGAATTTCAATCATAGTACCAATTTCGTAGATCATTTTGACACCGTGTTTTTTGATGGTGGCTTCGATAACGGGAACTAAACGATCTTTTAACCATTTAAGTTCGTTGAATTCACCAACAAGAGGAATCATAATCTCTGGGACAATAGACTCGCCAGATTTAATTAATTCACAGGCAGCCTCAGCGATAGCCTCGACTTGCATTTCAAAAATTTCTGGGAAAGTTACACCCAAACGACAGCCACGATGACCCATCATTGGATTGAACTCGTGCAAATATTCGACTTTTTCGGTTAATTTCTCAGCAGAAATTTCCATTTCAGCGGCAATAGCCTCGATTTCTTCCTTGGTTTTAGGCAAAAATTCATGTAAGGGTGGATCGAGTAAACGGATTTTTACCGGGAAACCCTTCATGATTTGGAAGAGCTCTTTGAAATCGTTCTTTTGCATGGGAAAGATTTTAGCCAAAGCAGCCTTTCTTTGTTCAAGAGTTTCGGAAACAATCATTTGGCGAACAGCAAAGATTCTATCGGCTTGGAAAAACATATGTTCGGTACGACAAAGACCAATACCATGAGCACCAAAATCTCGGGCAACTTGGGCATCTTTTGGAGTATCAGCATTGGTACGAACTCCAAGTCTTTTATACTTGTCAGCCCATTCCATAATGGTGCCAAAATAACCGGACAGCTCTGGATTAACCGTGGGAATTGAGCCTAAAAAGACCTCACCAGTGGAACCATCGAGAGTAATAACATCTCCTTCGTTGACGACAAGGTCACCAACACGGAATTTTTTCTCGATTTCAGAGACGGTGATAGATTCACAACCAGAAACACAACATTTACCCATACCACGGGCAACTACAGCAGCGTGAGAAGTCATACCTCCACGGGCAGTTAAGATGCCCTCGGCGGCATTCATACCAGAAATATCCTCAGGAGAAGTTTCAGCACGGACTAAAATAACTTTTTTACCTAGTTCTTTCCATTCAACAGCGGTTTCAGCATTGAAAACGGCCTGACCAACACCAGCACCAGGAGAAGCAGGGAGACCTTTGGCAATCATTTTGAACTGAGATTTAGCCTTGGAATCTAAGGTTGGATGTAAAAGTTGATCTAATTTATCAGGTTCAACCCTTAAAATAGCTTCTTTTTCAGTAATTAATTTTTCTTTAACTAAATCGACAGCAACTTTGACCGAGGCGGGAGCAGTTCTTTTACCACTTCGGGTTTGAAGAATATAAAGTTTACCGTTTTCAATGGTAAATTCGACATCCTGCATATCACGATAATGATTTTCTAAATCAGAAAAGATTTTTAGCAATTCTTTATAAGCAACTTCATTGTCTTCTTTAAGAGAATCAAGGTGTTTTGGAGTTCTAATACCGGCGACGACGTCTTCACCCTGAGCGTTCATTAAATATTCACCATAGGGAAGATTTTCACCAGTGGCGGGATTACGAGTAAAGGCAACACCAGTACCAGAATCAGCACCTAAATTTCCAAAAACCATGGATTGGACATTGACGGCAGTACCAAAAACTTTTGATTCATCAATATGATTTAAACGACGATAAGTAATGGCACGGGTATTGTTCCAAGAACCAATGACAGCACGAATGGCACCCCATAGTTGTTCTTTGGCATCATCTGGAAAATCACGACCTTTTTCAATTTTGAAAAGTTTTTTGTAACCAGCAACAACTTCTTGCCAATCAACAGCGGTCATTTCAGTATCCTCTTTAATACCTTTAGTTTCTTTGATTTTTTCAATTACAGCTTCGAATTTTTCATGTTCAATATTTTCAACAACATTGCCGTACATCTGGACAAAACGACGATATGAATCCCAAGCAAAACGTGGGTTATCAGTAGAAGTGGCGATACTGTTTACAACAGCCTCGTTAAGACCTAAATTTAAAATAGTGTCCATCATTCCTGGCATTGAAGCGGCGGCACCGGAACGGACAGAAACCAATAAAGGATTTTTAACATCACCAAATTTTTTACCAGTGGCTTTTTCCAATTTTTCCAAATTGTTGGCTACTTCAGCTTCTAAAGTTTTTGGATATTGATTGTTGTTATCGTTATATTCTTTGCAAACTTCGGTAGAAATTGTAAAACCTGGAGGAACAGGGATTCCTAGCTTACTCATCTCAGCAAGATTGGCTCCTTTACCACCTAAAATGTATTTTCCAGAGGCATCACCCTCGGTTTGTTTGTTTCCGAAGAAATAGACTAGTTGTTTCATACGGGTAATACTTTAAGCTACAAAGCAATATAAATCAATTGGAAAAAGACTATTTTATGGCTCTAATATTAGCTTCACCTTTTCTTTTTTCCAGTTTTTCACCAACAACATAGCCCATATTTCGCATTTTTTTGGTTTTTCCATTGGTCAACTTTATATAGGCAAATTCGACAGTATTGGTTTCACCACCGTCATCGTCAGGGGTATAGACATCTTCTTTTTTTACCCCAACAACTTCCCCACTCCAATTCTCATTCATAATTTTAAAAAGGAAAAAGAGACTAACTAGAGCGGCCACGGCAACTCCCCCAAGAGCATTGGAATAACCGAAAACAGAAACAAGAATGGCGATAATTAGCCAAATAATGAGCCAAATTAGTAGATACTTTTTCATAAATTATTTAACTAATAACCCACCCCATTCAACTAAGGTAAACCCGGTTCTCGGAGTTGAAGTTAAAGTTTGGGAAATTAGTTTTATGGGTTTTGTTAAACCGGCAAAATCTAAAAAGATTCTAATAGTAGTATCCGGAACCGGACTAACTGATAGAGGGGCAAGATGATTCATATCGGCTGTGGTGAGCCAGGTAAGGCGGATATAAGGAGTAGTGGGTAGTTTTGGAGCCCAAAATTCCAAAAAGTCAGCAATTTCTTGGGAATTTAAACCAAGTTGGGTTAATTGTGATTTAAGGGTGGAAATAAGATTATTTTGGGAAACAACAAAACCTTCTCCTGAATGAGAATTGTAAATACCATGACCAATACCTTCCCAAAAAAGATTAGGATAGACCTTACCTTGGTAATCAAGCTGGCCGTTTGGATGAGCTAAAACTGTCCAACCGTTTTCGGAGTAAATGGGTTCTGATTTGGTTATATTGGCACCAACTTTTACAGTAACCTCGGTGTCTTTTTGAGGATAAAGATAAACAACTGGTTTACCACACTCAGCCTGAACAGCATATTCGGTATTTACTAAAAGCATCCAAGCACCGTCTTTTTCCTGGTAAATAATATGGTTAGGAGTAGTAGCAAACTGGTCTAAGGTAAGGTAACTGGTTGAGGAGGGATCATCACGACCAATTTTATATTGGTCATAGAGATATTTGACAATGGAATTACTGGTAGCTTTTAATTGGTAAATTTCAGTATTGCCAGATTTTCCGATTAATGTTTTGGAATCTAAAAGTGAAGGGTTAGTAATAATAGTAGTATTTTGACCACTACCACAACCGGAGCGAAGTGGTGAGTATTGGGCCTTATTTTGGGTATTATCTAACAGAGTAAAATATGGGACCTGATTATCACTGGTGGGGATCGCAGAATTTAACAGATATGGCACCAGGGTAAAATCATGAAGTTTTAGAAAAATATTACGGTTTGATAAGGAGCTTTGGTCGGTGACCGGAGTGTCGACAACCAATATCTCACCGGTAGGAACTTTGGATATGAGCTGGGAATTTTTGATCGAGGTAATAAATTGTGGCAAATAATAGCTGTTTTTGTTGACAAGATAGCTGTTGCTACCAACCTGAAGATAGGTGTCATTGTAAAGATCTTTGATCTGATAGGCAATTACTTTGACCTTGCTTTTATCAAAAATATTATCTAAATCCTTTTTTATATAGTCATCCTTGATAAAGCTTTCGATGACATAGTATTGTTTTTTATCGGAAATTATCCTAAATGGGATCGGTGAAGAAGGTCCCTCGGGGTAAATAAAAGTAATAAGAAGACTAGCACCACCGGAAAATTTGGCAACTTCGTAAGTACCGGTATCAGCAAAACCATAGGGAGGATATTCGGCATCTGATGGGGCAATAATATCAGGATTGGTAACTTTTTTAGGAGAGATATTCCAAGTCAGAGCACCAAATTCGTCAGAATTTGGAGCAGGGGTAATGGTTGGAATATTGGTAGGAATTGGAGTAATGGTGGGTGATGGAGTGGGACGGTTTTGATTGAAACCGTAATAGTAAGCGGCATAAATTGAAGCAACAAAAGTCAGACTCAGTAAAACAACAATTACTAAAGGAAAAATATTTGTTTTGTGAGGAGCTGGTGTGACAGGAATTTCAACAAGCTTTGGATTAAGAATGGTCTTTGGTGTCATAAATAAGTCTACCCCAAAAATAATCTTTAGTGAGATTTATATCGTTTGGAAGAGAATCAAAATATTTTTTGATGAGTGAAGTCCTGGCCTCACCACGGAGAAAAAGATCATCTTTGACAGGGAAAAAGGATTTGATGGTCTGGGTGGGAGTATTGATAGTGGCAACAACAAAATTTGTCGAGGAATCCAAAACAAATTTATCTACACCATAAAAAAACCTATCACCAAAAGTGTTTTGATTTTGAGCCCGAGAATAATTTTTTGGAGTACTGACAGTGGTATAAGAAGTGATCTTTTTGATAGGTCCGGGCGAATAAAAGGCAAAAACATGAGAAGTACTCTCAACTTCAGGACTACCGGTAATATAGGCAGAATTTGTATGGGCATAAATGGTAAATTTGGTGGCTTTTTTTTGATAAGAATATTTTTCCAAAATATAAAGTGACTGAGGGCTATCAACCTCGATCTGAGATAAAAGATCAAAGTCGAAGGAGGAAAGATTTTTTAGGGTGAAATAATCATGAGCATCAGCCAAAGTCGCCGGAAGATAATGGGAAAAATCAACTGAGGCAACTAAAAGACAATCATAACCGCAAGTAGATTTTAGAGACGAAATTAATGTTTCCAGAGAGGAAAAAGAAACTTTTTGTCCAAGGAGAATAGGATAAATAGTAGCCTGGGGAAAATAACTTTTTAGATCAGAGAGAGGGTTAAACATAGAATGATCACTTTTTAAAAGCTCGTTATTTACCGATATATTTAGATGTAAATCCCGAAATTTAAAAAGTCCGGTAGATAAATTCCAGTCCTGATTGCAGATATTGATTTGGGTTTGGTTAGAAGAAAAGTGGTCGGGGCCAATGAGAATTATTTTTCGGGTAATGAGGCGGGAGACAGAAATTTTTTTAAGAAAGTCTTGACGAATATTTTGAACAGCATTGTGGTGGGGTAAAACAATAGCCTGAGGCTCGGAATAAATTTTTAACAGAGTAATAGAAAATAGAAGGAGTAAATCAAAGATAAAGAGAAAAAATATTTTTTTGATAATTAATTGTAAACAAAAATCCCCCACCAAGGTGAGGGATTTGTGATAGCGAAAGTCTTTACCCAGATGCTCAACTAAAGTTTCGATCGGAGCGATGGCGTTTACAGCATCACATCATGCCATCCATACCGCCCATGCCGCCCATACCACTCATATCAGGAGTGTTAGGTTTTTTCTCGGGAATATCGGCAATTAAGACATCAGTAGTCAGAATCATTGTCCCAACTGAGACGGCATTGGTTAAAGCTGATTTAGTAACTTTAACTGGGTCAAGAATTCCCGATTTAGTCATGGAAACAAACTCACCAGTGACTGCATGGTAGCCAAGATCAGATTTAGGATCTGATTCCAGGGAGTCATTTATTTTACTGAAAACATAACCAGGATCTTCACCACAATTAAGTGCTAATTTTCTAATTGGTTGTTCAAGGGCAAATTTTAAGATGTCGACACCAACCTGCTCCTCTGAAGAAGTGGTTTTTATTTTTTTGAGAGCAAAGGAAGCCTTTAAAAGGGCAACACCACCACCCGGGAGAATTCCTTCCTCAACAGCAGCCTTGGTGGCATCAATAGCATCTTTAACTCTCTCGAGCCTTTCCTTCATTTCGACCTCAGTAGCACCGCCAACCTGAATAACGATGGCACCGCCAACTAATTTAGCAATTCTTTGACGGAAAGAATCCTTGTCATAGTCAGAAGTTGATTTATCAAGTTGAACTTTGATCTGAGCCACCCGGGCATTGATCTCGCTTTTAGAACCAGCACCACCAATAATTCTGGTCTTATCCTTGTCGGCAGTAACTGAATCGGCACGACCACAATATTCTTCGGGTTCGACATTTTCAAACTTAATACCCAAATCTTCGGCAATTACTTTACCGCCGGTCAAAATGGCAATGTCTTCGAGCATGGCCTTACGGCGATCACCAAAACCAGGAGCTTTTACTGCTAAAACATTGAAGGTACCGCGGAGTTTATTGACCACTAAGGTAGCCAAAGCCTCGGCATCAATATCTTCGGCGATTATGACAAAAGTTTTGGTCAATTTAACTAATTTTTCCAAAAAGGGCAAAATGTCCTGAATAGAGCTGATCTTTTTATCGGTAATAACAATATAGGGATGATCAACAACGGCCTCCATTTTTTCGGTATCAGTGGCAAAATAGGCAGATAAAAAGCCATTATCAAATTCCATACCGGAGGTTTCTTTGGTCTCAAGAGCCATGCCCTTGCCCTCTTCGGCGGTAATCAGGCCATTCTTACCAACTTTGATCATGGCCGAGGCAATTTCCTTACCAATCTCTTCACTGGCAGCAGAAATGGTCGCCACTTTTTCAATAGAAGCCTTGTCATCAGCCTTGATGTCTTTTTTCATGGCATTGAGCTCGTCGATGACGACCTCGAGACCCTTTTCCAAACCACGGCGAACAATCATAGGATTGGCTCCGGCGGCAACGTTTTGAAGACCTTTATTGACGATAGCTTGGGCTAAAACTGTAGAGGTAGTGGTACCGTCACCGGCAGCATCATTGGTCTTGGAAGCAGCTTCTTTGACCAATTGAGCCCCCATATTTTCATAAGGATCTTTTAGTTCAATTTCCTTGGCAA
>CAZKWZ010000009.1:0-17669 GCA_964556795.1 uncultured Gammaproteobacteria bacterium
AATGCGCTAGTTTTGAAAACTAGTGTCCGTAAGGACTAACAGGTTCGACCCCTGTACCCTCCGCCTACGCTCGCTGAAGCTCGCTCCGGCGGACAAAGTCCGCAAACTAGCGAAAGCGAGATACGTTTTGGATAAAATCTACTTCACGTAAACTGATTTCTTAATGGACAAAACTCATGTAGAGTATTAAGTGTGTTTTATTACGTATACTATCTAAATAATTCAAACAAAATTCCTTATGTCGGTTGTACAAATAATTTAAAGGATAGATTTGAAAGACATAATAAAGGATATGTTCCGGCGACAAAAGCATTAAGGCCATGGAAATTAATTGCTTATTTTGCTTTTAACGATGAAAAAATAGCATTTAAATTTGAAAAATATTTAAAAACTGGATCAGGGAGAGAATTTATAAAGAGACATATTAAGAGCCCGGAATGAAACTTGAATTCATGACCTTCCCCTTACCAAGGGGATGCTCTACCAACTGAGCTATCCGGGCGACGAGGATATTTTACCAAATAAAAACCTAAATTTGTTTTATCTATTGATTTTTAAACAAACTCCTACTAAACTAGTCGTAGTATGAAAAAACAGAAAGTATATTTGGACTATGCGGCGACCACACCGGTCGACCCTAGGGTATTGAGGGCAATGATGCCATATTTTGATAAATATTACGGCAATTCAATGTCGCTTCATTCTGAAGGGGTTAGAACTTCGGAAGCGGTGGAGAAAGCCAGAATGATAATTGCCAAGGCGTTGAACGCCGGAGAAGAGGAGATAGTCTTTACGGGGAGTGCAACTGAGAGTAACAATTTAGCTCTCAAAGGGTTAGCAGAGGCAAATCCGGAAAAGAAAAAAATTATTATTTCTTCAATAGAGCATGATTGTGTGAGAAATAGTGCAATTTGGCTTAGAGGAAAGGGATATAAATTGGTGATGTTGCCGGTGGATAAAAAAGGTTTTATTGATTTTGAAGAACTAAAAAAAGAAGCTGATGAGACAACTTTATTGGTGTCGATAATTCATGGGAGCAATGAAATGGGGACGATTCAGGATATAAAGAAGATTGGTGAACTATGTCGCGAGAGGGGAATTTATTTTCATACCGATGCTTCTCAAAGTTTTGGGAAGGTAAAAATTGATGTCCAGGAGATGAAAATTGATTTATTGACAGCATCGTCACATAAAATTTATGGTCCAAAGGGAGTGGCAATCTTGTATGTTCACGATGGAGTAAAAATTAATCCGATTTTACATGGTGGCGGTCATGAAGGAGGTCTTCGATCCTCGACGGTAAATGTTCCGGCGATTGTGGGTATGGGAAAGGCAGTGGAAATATGTATGAATACTTTAGATAGTGAAAATCTTAGGTTGAGTAAATTGAGAGATAAATTAATCAAGGGAATTTTAACCTCAATTGATGACTGTTGGCTCAATGGTGACGATAAAAGACGTCTATCTAATAATATAAATATTTCCTTTGAAAGAGTGGAAGGAGAGTCTATTTTGATGGAATTAAGTAATCAGGGAATTATGTGTTCAACTGGCTCAGCTTGCTCATCAAATAATTTGGAACCAAGTCATGTATTGCTTGCCATGGGATTATCTTCGCCGGAGGCACATGGATCACTTCGTTTTAGTTTAGGTCGATGGACGGGTGAAACAGATATTAATTATGTGTTAAAAATATTACCAATTGTACTTAAGAAAATGCGCAGAATGTCGCCTTTTAAACCCTTCGATAAAACTCAGGGTAAAAAATAATCATATGAGACAACAATTTTCATATTCTAAAAAAGTATTAGCCCATTTTAGGAAACCACATAATTTAGGGAAGATAAAAGATGCCAGTGGAGTAGGTGAGGTGGGAAATTTATCCTGCGGGGATGTGATGAAACTTTATATAAAAGTTGATGGTGAGACAATCAAAGACGTAAAGTTTGAGACTTATGGTTGTGCAGCGGCGATTGCCTCGAGTAGTATTACTACTGACTTGGTTAAAGGTAAAACTATTAAAGAAGCTTTGGCAATGACGAACAAAGAGGTAATCGATTCTCTTGACGGATTGCCACCCATAAAAATACATTGTTCACTTTTGTCAGTTGATGCCTTAAACGAGGCTATTTATGATTATTTAAAGAAAAGTAATCAAGAGATTCCGGATTTTTTAGAGAAAAGACACATCAGAATGATTACCTTACAAAAAATGGAAGAACAGGGCCTGGAACACTGAGAAGTTTTTGTTAAAATCGGATATAGAAAAAGCAGAAAAAACGCCAGTAGTGACTCATGAAGTAGTGGATACAGTGACCGGTAGGTCATATAGAATTTATTTTGGAGATATTCCGAAATCGAGACAAGCTGAAATTTTGATTCAAATAGTTAAAAGGGGAGTTGATAAGGCCTCGATAGTTGATGCCAGTTACGTACCGAAATTTTTGGAAGGGGAAAATTTGAAATTGGAATAAATTGATTGACTGATTTTGGAGAAATAGGTTAACATTAAAAGTTAGAAATTTTTATTTTTTTTATGAAAGATTTAAAAGTAGTTCAATGTGGTTGCGGAAAAATGTCAGTTTATATTATGCGTTATGTAATGGAAAAAGGCGGAAAGATTGTCGGAGCAGTTGATGTTAATCCAGAGGTGATAGGAAAAGATATTGGTGAGATTATCAAGAGTGAAAATGTTGGAGTAAAGGTGACCTCAGCCGAAAGGGCTGAAGAAATGCTAAAAGAGGTAAAACCAGACATTTGTATTGTGACCACAATGAGTTTAATGTCGGATTTAAAAGATGTTTTTTTGTTGTGTGCCAAACTAGGAATAAATGCCATAAGTACGTGTGAAGAGTCATTTTTTCCATTTAATTCTTCTCCTGAAATCACCAAAGAAATTGACACTTTAGCTAAACAGAATAATTGTACAATTACCGGTAGTGGTTATCAGGACGCCTTTTGGGGAAATTTGATAACAACATTGGCAGGCTCGACTCAAAAAATTACTAAAATAAAGGGTAGCTCTTCTTATAATGTCGAGGATTATGGAATCGCTTTAGCAAAGGTCCATGGAGCCGGTCTAAGTCTTGATGAGTTTGAGAGGCAAATTGCTAGTGCCGATAATATTAGTGAGGAAAAAAGAAATGAGTTGATTGCTAAAGGTGAATTTTTACCAAGCTATATGTGGAATGTAAATGGATGGTTATGCGATAAATTGGGTTTAACGGTGATTTCGCAAACTCAAAAATGTGTGGCTCAGACCAATAGTGAAGATATCGAGTCGACAACTTTGGGGATGACAATTAAAAAGGGTGATGCTACCGGAATGAGCGCCATGGTGACGACTCAAACTAAAGAAGGTATAGTTTTAGAAACTGAATGTATTGGAAAAGTTTATGCAAAAACAGATTTCGATTGTAATAATTGGACAATTTTTGGGGAACCAAATACAAGTTTGATAATTGAAAGGCCGGCGACAGTGGAATTGACTTGTGCCACGATTGTAAATCGGATTCCCGACGTAGTTAAGGCTGAACCCGGTTTTATACCTACCTCGAGAATGGGGGAATTGAAATACATCAAGTAAAAAGTTATCGAAATGGAGCCTGAAGTCAGACTCGGACTGACGACCTGCTGTTTACAAAACAGCTGCTCTACCAACTGAGCTATTCAGGCATTTAACTAGGGAATTATATCAAAACGAAGTACCTGTTAAGATATAGATATCTAAAAACATATGGCGAAAAAGAAAATATTAGTTCTGACTGATAATTTACCTTGGGGCCATAGGTCTATTGCAAAAGCAATTTATGGAGCCCTAAAGGAAAAGGAAAAAGAGGGTAAGGTGGTGGTAGAGTATGCTGAAATTAAGGCAGAGTTGGGGATTTCAAATGATTTATATACCTTTATGTATCGTTTTTTTCCAAAGTCCAACAAGGTGGCAGCCAGACTGTCTCGGGATAAAAAATTGAGGTGGATAATCCATCGGATGTCGGAATTGAATTTACCAAGGTTAAAAAAGTTAGTTCAGAGATCGAGACCGGATTTAATTGTTTCCTGTTATTGGTACCATAGTCATTCTTTGCAATTGTGGCGTAAAGGTGAAGCTACTAATTTTAAACTGTGGTCGGTGATTGCTGATCCGTGGACAATAACCCCGGCAACGGTAGTACCAGGGATAGATTTAACTTTGGTTTATGACGAGGTAGGAGAAAAGTTGGCGAGGAAATATGGCCTTAGGGAGGAAATAATGAAAACTGGGTGGTGGGTGAGAGGGGAGATGTATAGAGAAATAGATAGAAAGATAGCCAGAAGAAAATTGGGAATTAATGACGAGAGGCCGGTAATATTTATTGGTGGTGGTAGTTTGGGAACTAATTCTTTAACAAGGTTGTTGCCGGTATTGATGACTATAAAAACAAAATGTGCTTTTGTTTTTAACACTGGAACTGACAAGATTTTGCATGCCACGATTGAGGAATATGTAAAACTATTGAAAAGATTAAAATTAGGTGAACAGATTATAGTTAAAAATTTGGGTTGGATTGATAATATGGCCGAAATTTTAAGATCATGCGATATTGTATTTGGTAAAGCGGGACCTAATTTTATGTTTGATGTAGTGGCAACAGAGAGACCATTGGTGTCGATAACTCATATTGGAGGACAAGAGGATGGCAACGTGGAGATTATTAAAAAGAAAAAATTAGGCTGGGTTAAAGAAAGACCAGGGGAAGCGGCAGCATTTTTAACCGAGTATCTGAAAAAACCAAAATATTATGAAGCTTTGTATAAAAATACGATAAAAAAAGAGGCGCAAAGTAACCAGAAAACGATGGGAAAAATTTGGGAGAGGATAAAAGAGGATTTGAAGTTAGGGTAATCATACTCCGATAAATCGGAGTCTTGTCTTTAGGAAAATTTTTTCACAGGAGTTCAAAATTTCACCTAAAGAAAAGAAAAAAACAAGAAAGACCTGCCAAAAGTGAGGGCTTCGATAGTGGCTTTTCCACGCTGGTTAAAGACGTGGGGAGAACTAGTCAATAAAGGCAAAGCCGATACTAACACAATGTCCTCCTTTATATTAGGTTAGCTAGAAAAAACACCTTCTCAAAGATCGCTTTCAGCAGGCTGTATAATTATATCATTCGAGCAAGAGGTAGTTCGATGATTTTTCACACAGAGATTTATGATAACCATATCGAAAAAAGTGGAATACAGTATTGTATTCCTATCATTTTTGTCCAAGAATAAGGATAAAAATGTATCACTTACCCAAGCGGCTAAAAAATTATTTTTACCCTATAGATTTTTAGGTCAATTGGCGACGAGTCTCAAGATTGGGGGAATTATTGAATCCAGAGAGGGTAAAAGTGGTGGTTATCAGCTAGCAGAAGGTTGGGACAAGAGAAGTTTATATGATTTATTGGAGGCACTTGGTGAAAATAAGGCGATGGTAACCTGTTTGGGAGATAAGGGTTGTATTAGAGCTAAAGGCTGTGGTTTAAAAAAGATTTGGGAGAAAATGGAAAAGAGTTGGAGTTTGGAGTTAAAAAAAGTAAAATTATCCGAAATATAGTAGTAATTTTTTGTTAAAATATAAACATGATAGAGAAAAAAATTAAACAAAAAATAACCAAAAATACTTTAATTATGGAGTTGGTAGAAAGGTATCCCAAGGCAGCAGATAAATTGGTGTCGAAATATAGTTTTCATTGTATTGGTTGTAGTTTGGCTTCGATGGAGACCATAGGTGAAGGAGCAATGGCTCATGGAATGTGTAAAGAGGAGATAAAAATGATGGTTGAAGATCTGAATAAAGTGGCTAGTAAAGAAGATGAAGCCCGAAAGAAAAAATAGGATTGAGAATTTTGGTGAGAAGACCGGAAATAATTAGAAGAGCAATAAGGATGAAACCATACTGCTGAAAAGCAGATTCGACTTTGGCGGCAGTTTCAATGGGGAGGATATTTAGAAGAATTTTTGAACCGTCTAGTGGAGGAATAGGAAAAAGATTAAAAATACCTAAATAGAGGTTGGTGTAGGTGAGGATATAGGTTATATCGTAGGGAAAGCGGGAAAAGATAAAAGCTAAAATAAAATTACTGAGTGGTCCGGCTAAGGCGACAAGGGTTTCATCCCGACGAGGGTGACTAAAATTATAAGGGTCAATGGGAACCGGTTTACCCCAACCGAAATGGGCAATTAGAAGCATCAAAGTACCCAAAGGATCAAGGTGAGCCAAGGGATTGAGGGTTAAACGACCATAAGCCCGGGGGGTGGGATCGCCTAATTTATCGGCAGTGAAGGCATGGCAAAATTCGTGTACAGTGATAGCAACCAAAAGTGATAAAAGGGCGATAATGTTTTCCATATTTAAATTAAGCCTAGGTTTTGATATAGTATACCCTATGAGAAAATGTAGTCTATGCGGTAAAGGGACATCGGTCGGTCGAAACCGTTCCCACGCTCAAAATCGAACTTCAAGAACTTTTAAGGCCAATGTTCAAAAAGTAACTTTAAGTGTTGGTGAAGATAAAGTTAGTGGGGTTTATTGCAGTAAGTGTTTGAAGAAGATGAAAGGGGAGATTAAAAAAACGGCACTCAAATAAGCACCGTTTTTTTAATTTGAAAAGAAAAACTATTTCTTAGCTTTTTTCTTAGCAACTTTTTTAGCAGCTTTTTTCTTGACGACTTTTTTAACTGCTTTTTTAGCGACTTTTTTCTTAACCACTTTCTTTGCTGGTTTTTTAGCGACTTTTTTTACGGGCATTTTTGTTCCTCCTTTAATAAAATTAAAAATGATTTGTTATTTTTTGTCAAACAAAAAATATCCTGATATACGGCAAAATATATATTGTTTAAGAATGAAAAATGAGCAAATATTAAATTATTTTTAAAAAAAGTACTAGCAAATATTGCCTACTTTATGGCAATATTTAGTCATCAATTTTTAGTTATAATTGAATAATATTTTTTTATCTCTGACCAATCGGTTTTATTTTTTCCCTCAATTTGGACTATATTTGGTACGAGTTCTGATTTATTTTGATTAATATTTGCAGAAAAAATCTTCATTTTTAATTGATCATGATTCAAATTATCCACAAAGGTCCAGGAAATCGGCGACGGATTGAGAGCACGGATAAAGGCCTCGATTTTTTTTATCGGCCAGGACCAGTTTATTTTTGCCGAGTCTTTAGTCATTTTAGGAAAATAACTTTTTTGAGTATGGTCTTGGATAATTAATTTTTCTGGAGCGGCAAGATAATTTTTTAAGACACTTTCTAAGTTATCAGCGGCGAGGGAAAAAGCTTTTTGATAAAAGGTTTCGGCGGTTTCTTTTGGGGAGATATCAAAGGGAAGCATGGTGATAATAGGTCCATGATCCGGGAGGGGGTCAATTTGAAAAAAGGAAACGGCACTTTTAGTTTCACCGTTGATGATTTGCCAAGGACCGGGAGTAGCGCCGCGGTATTTCGGAAGCGGGGAAGGATGAATATTGACTATTTTATAGGGAAAAATGTTAATGGTATCTTCGTCAAAAAAAGGCGGGCCAAAGGCAACACATAGGGCAAGATCAGATTTTAAAGATAAAATTTTAGATTTGACTTTGGGAGTAAATTCTTCAATTTGATAGAGAGGGAGGTGGTGATCTTGACAATATTTAGCGACGGGATTGGGAGTTATTTTTTGGTCGCGGCCAAAAGCCTTGTCAATTTTGGAAATGACAGAAATTAATTTAAAGTCTGAAATTTGAGTAAGTTTTTCCAGGATGGGAAGGGAATAAGATGAAGCTCCAAAGAAAACAATTTTGGTCATGGATGGATTATAGCTTTAGAGACGAGTGGAAGCAAAAATACGATTTTCAGTGGCTAATTCTTTGGCCCTAGCATCGATATAAATAGGGAAAGCCATATCCTGACTACTTCGGGGGAGAATCTCAACAGCATGGCTGATGATTTGATATTCTTTGGCTAAGTTAAAGCGGGTGACAATTTGAGGGGCTAACTCTGAAAGTAAAATACCCTGTTTAAATTCAGGACTAACAAGATGAAAGATGCCCCTAAAGTTTGAAGGTTTTTTGATAAATGCCTGAATGTATTTGACGTAATCGTCAACAAAGACCGGGAAACGAGTGGCATCGATTCTAATTTGGCCGTATTGATTTTTTTCAAAAAGGCCAACGATTCCAAATTGTGGTCCCAAAACAAGATCAGTACGAAGAATAGTCCAGGGAGCGGTACATTCATTGGCAATTATTTCACCGGCGGCAATTTTGGTTTCACCATAAACAGAACCTGTCTTAGCACGTTGGGGAGTATTTTCGGTACAAGTGGTGCCGTCGGTAATCCCTGAAAATTCATTGATAGTACCTGGAAAAAACAAGGGGATATGGTAACTTGAGGCTCGTTTGACAATATTTCTAAGACCGTCAACGTTGGTCTCTCTGGCTAAATCTGGATTTTCTTTGCAAACTGTTTCATTTGATAAACCAGCAAAATCTAAAATAGCGTCAGGATCTGTTTTGTAAAATACCTCTCTTACAGTTTCCGGATCTCTGGAATCAAAGGGGATAAGTCCTGGTTTGGGGTGATCATGGTAGGTTCCAACAAGATCATATTCTTGAGTGGCAGCGAGATGTCTATAGACCAAACTACCAACCCCACCAGAAGCGCCAAGAATTAGAATTTTGGGCTGATTTTCATTCATGGGCGGATTTTATCATCTTTTTGATAAAATAGACTAATGAAACGCGAAATAGTGATGTTTCCAAGTAAGATATTAAGGAATAAAACTAAAAGGATCGACGGGGTTGATGAAGAGCTATCAAGGGAAGTAGCGGATCTAAAAAGGATGTTGGAAGAAGCGGAAAACGGGGCGGGCTTGGCGGCTCCACAAATTGGGATCTCAAAGAGTTTTTTAGGGATCAAAGACAGGGATGGAGTTCATGTATTGTTAAATCCAAAATTGGTTAGTTGTTTTGGGGAGAAAGTTTATCCGAAAATTTTAGAAGATGATGGGAGTGAAAGTGACTTTTTGGAAGGATGTCTGTCATTTCCAGATTTATATGGAACGGTAAAAAGATTTTTGAAAATTAAGGTTAGCTGGGAAGAAATTGTCGGAGAGAAACTGATAAGAAAAGAGAAGGAATTACAGGGATTTGAGGCGATTGTGTGGCAGCATGAATATGATCATTTAGAAGGAATTTTGTTTGTTGATCATATAAAAGAAGAGGGTGGTAAATTCTTTTTGTGGGAAGGTAAACAAAAAATCAAAAGGGATATTAACGAGATTTTGGGGAAAGAGAAGTAATTTTATTTAAATAATTTTGAGCGTCAGTGTTTGTAGGGGCATATTGGAGAGTAGTTTCAAAATATTTTTTGGCTTCGGAATATTTTTTATCATTAAAATAAATTTCTCCGAGAGAGAATGCTGCGTGATCGTAATTGGCTTTTAAGTTTAAGGCTTGTTGGTAGTTTTTAATGGCAAAATCTTTTTGAGAAGCGGCTTCATAGAATTTACCCAAGAGGTAAAAAACTTTGGCATCCGTCGGAGCCAGACGGGAACATTTTTCGAGAGCATCAATAGCATAAACAAAATATTTTGAGTCCTGGAGAGAGAGTTCGGAAAAAATTTGAGCACGTTCCTTCCATAAATTAGTAGAGGCAGGAGACAGAGTCATGGCTAAATTGGAACGACTGAGGGCTAATTCAGGGTTATTTAATTTGGTGGCGATAATAGCTGCCGAGCTTTGATAAAGAGCTTCGGCTGGATTGAGATATATAGCAAAATTAATATTGTCTTGGGCGGAGGAAAATTGTTGGTGTTCTACTAGAATATTAGCCCTGTTATAGGCAATATCCGCGATAAAGAGAGACATTAATTTGGTGATTAAAAAAAGACTGAGGGCAATAAGAGGGAGGATTATATATTTATTTTGGGGGGTGGGGGAGGAATTTTGAGGATTATTTTCAAGAGTAAAAAAAGGGAGGAGAAAAAAGAAAAGAGAGGTACTGACCACAGAAAATCCAGCAAAATTGGTAATCAAAATGGAGAGGAAGGCGGCAAAAATAGCAGTATTGAAATCTACCCCCCGCTCCTCTTTTAGTAGAGGATGGAAGAAGATTTTTTTACTTAAAATTATTATTAATGCAGCAATAAAAAAGACATAAGCAACAAAACCAAAAGTGCCGGTAGTGGCTAAATAATTTAAATATTCATTGTGAGCTTTGTTGTAGAGAAAATCCCATTCCGAAGTGAGGTTGTGGGCCACAGGTCGAGTCCAGTAATAAGAGTAGGCAAAGGTTTCTGGACCGGTACCAAATAAAGGAAAACGTTTCCAAAGATCAAGAGAACCTTGCCAAACAATTTTTCTAATATCTTCGCTCGGGGTGATATTTAGAGTGTTAGTTTGATTGGTTGATTCGAGTGGTTTTTGAGGAAAGATAAAATCTTTGATAGGGTTTGATATGATTAGAGAAGTGGATAAAAAGATAAGTATTAAGGGAATAAAAGTTATAAAATTAGTTTTTTGAATGAGTTTAAAAATAAAGTAGATACCGATAGAAATGACAGCGGCAATGATGCCGGATTTGGATTTAGTAAAGAGCAGACAGAAATAAAAATTAGAAACCAATAACAAGAAAAATAGAGATTTTAGAGAATAGATTTTTGATTTTAAAAATTTATCGAGGGAAAAAGGTAAAAGAATACACAGGTAAGCCGCTAACCAATTGGGTTGCCCGAGAGTAGAGAAAACCCGTGATTGAACGTCCTGGACCCAAGTATTTTTATCAATACCAAAGTGTTCAAGAATACCCCAGGAAGAAACAAAAAGTCCGGCTAAAAGAGAGGTGTTGATTATTTTTTGAGAAAAATCTTTTTTTAGATAAAGAGGAAGAATAATGGCTAGAAGTGAATAAGAAATTAGTGAAAGAAGTCCGCCATTGAGTCGGGAGTAATAACCAAAGATTGAAGTGTGAACGTCGACAGAAAAAAAAGTTGAAATTAATTGAGTAGAGAAAAAGATAAGTAGTGGGATATTTAATTTATTTTTGGAGAAGAGAGAAACTTTGCCTCTAAGCCAGTTTAGAAGATGAAAAAATAGGATAAAGAGAGTTATAAAGTAAACAAAATACATTTTTGGAACTTCAAAAAGTTCCGAGGTAAGTGATGTAAAAATGAGAGGGGTGAAAAAAAAGAGACAAAGATAGAAAAAATGAATTATCGACATATTTATTGAGTTTAATTAGTATAACCTGATATAATTTTTTTTAGAAATTTATGTCTCTTGATATTATTTCTCCAAGAATTGATGTTTTTAACAAGTTAGCCAATGAAGTACCTAAGAAGATTGTTCCTGGTGAACGCTGTAGGGCAGCAAAAGACGACGTGTATTATTTTGGCAGGTTACGTGGGCTAAATGATGGCGAAATTGAAAGGTATAGACAGGCAAAATATAACAATTGGGACGGAAAATTAAGAGAAGAGGGTGAAAGGGGTGATAGAAAATTGGCAGATAAATTTGCATATGATGCCCTAGAAAAGGCTGATCAGATGGGAATGGGGATACCAAAAGTATTGATGAATGGACAAGTTTTATTAGGGGGGAGACGTATTTATCTAATGGATTGCATGGCTGCTGGTGAGGTAATTGAAAAAAATATATATAAATATGAAAACGTGGTAGGTAAGGGTGGAAGAGTAAAGATTCACGCTTTTAGACAAGGTGAAAATAGATTATGGGTTGGACAATTTCGGGCAGAAGCTATGGCGGGACTTTTTGAGAAGGTGGCAGATGGAGTGGCAGATGATTTCCCTCCAGGAGACAAGGTAAGGGGTCTTGATATAATTTTCGTGCCTTATGATATAAGGGCTTTTCATTGGGGTGGAGTAATAGTTATGCCTGAGGAGTCGGTCGCGAGTATTGGTACACACGATGGTATGTTTATGGGTACAGCGGTTCATGAGATGGTTCATGCTGTTGCTTATGATAGATTTGGAAATTGCGCTGTGCCTGGTTTGGTTGAAGGTGCAGCGGTCGCTTTTGCTAGAAGATATGTTGAGGGATGTTATAACAGAGATGTTCAGAATGGTGAATATCCTTTTCTTCAAAAAGGTTTAAAAGATATATTTGAAGAGAGACCTTACGGTGATTTTTCAACAATTATGTCCCCGACAAAACTTCATGATTTTGCACGGGAGCATAAATTTGACACTCCGGATAGGCCTTATGAATATGCTTATGCATATGGAGCGGCGTTTTTTGAAGCATTTGTAGATTATCAGATGGATGAACGTCATCTTTCTTTTGATCAAGCGAAAGTTGAATTTTGGAATTTGTATAAAATTTGTTGTGGTGAGGTTCGAAACCCTGGTGATGGAAAATTGTTGGCTAAAAATGGGGGGAGAGTGGGTAAAGTTGGGTCAGCTGAAATATTAATGGCTGCTTTGCAAAATTTGGATTATTTTAAAGGTAACGAAGGTGAGGCTAGGAAACTATTAGGAGAAGTTCCAAAAGTAATGGCAAAAATGAGAAAGGGAGAATATATTCCACGAAATGGAGAGGGGTAATGAGTTAAAACTTGCTATACTGATGGGGTGAAGTGGTGGTCAAATATCTTATCAAAATTTTATTGGGAAATCGGGGTGGATTTGGGAAGTAGTAATGTAAAAATTTTTGTCAAAGATAAGGGAGTAATTGTTGATGAACCATCGATGGTATCCAGGTTAAAGAAGAAGAAAAATGGAGTTCAGAGATTGTTGATTTATGGTCAAAGAGCCAAGGAAATGGTAAATAGGGAACCAAAACAGATTGAGGTGGTGGCACCAATTAATCGGGGAGCAGTGGCTGATTTGGTAACAGCTGAGGCTTTGGTGGCGTATTTTATGAAGTTAACCAATGAGATTCCCAGTGCATATCCAAAGATATTAAAACCACGGGTAATTGTAGGGGTTCCGGGAACGATTAGTGATGTACAAAAAAGAGCTTTTAGGGCAATTTTTTCTCAAGTGGGAGTATCGAGAGTAACCCTAATTGAGAGTGGGGTATTGGGAGTTTTGGGAAGTGGTTTTAAATTTGATGAGAGTGGTGGGGTGTTATTTTTGGATATTGGGGGAGGAAAGAGTGAAGCTAGTTTGATATCGATGGGAGGGGTGGTGATTAGCCGGGGTTTGGATATGGGGGGTAATGATTTTGATGAGTCGATAATAAATTATGTCAAAATGAAATACGGACTATTAATTGGAAAAAACACTGCAGAAAAGGTAAAAATTGATATGGGCGGAGTAATCAGGGGTCGGGATTTGGAGAGTAATTTACCAAAAAGTATTCGTTTGAGGGGTGAGGAAATTAGAGAGGCAACCGCTTTGAATGTTAAAAGAATTGTTAATTTAGTTAAGGTAGTTCTGGATGAAATGCCAACAGAGATGACTGATGACGTATTAAAAAGAGGGGTAGTAATGTCGGGTGGGGGTTCTTTGTTTCCGGGAATAGATAAATCAATTGAAGAGGAGGTAAAAATAAATGCAGTAGTAGTGCCCAATCCTACTTATAGTGTAGCTAAGGGTGAAGGAGAGCTGATGGAAAATGAAGGTTGGTTTCAAAAAATTAAATTAATTTCGACAATGAGTTAATCATGAAATATTGGTGGTTAAGGGCATTATTAGTTTTAAGTTTCGGAATATTGTTGGTAACGGTAATTAAGTTAAATTTAATAAAAGGTAGTTATTATCGTGATTTGGCAATGAATAACCGGATAACTAAATTGATTATTCATGCTGACAGGGGAGATATTTTAGACAGGAAAGGGAGAATGGTAGCGAATAATGTTGATTTTGATGGGGTGATGAAGCGTTATTATCCGTATGGTCAGTCAACTTCGAATATTACCGGGTATCTTGGAAGTGTGAATCATGAAGAGTTGAAAGATGGAAAATGTGGTCGGGCTTTATTGAGCCAGAGTGTAGTGGGAAGGTCGGGAATTGAAAGTGTGCTGGATTGTGATCTAATGGGGGTGGATGGCTATAAATTGGTGGAAGTGGATGCTAAAGGAAAAAACACCCGTGATTTGGGTCAGCTAGATCCGGTCAAAGGGAAAGATATTAGTCTAAGTATTGATGCTTATTGGCAGGATAAAATTTATAAAGCTTTGGATGGAAAAAAAGCGGTGGTAATTATTAGTGAGCCAAGTACAGGAAAGGTATTAGCCCTGGTTTCGTCTCCAAGTTATGATGCTAACAATTTTAATTACAGTTATGACAAAGACACAATCAGGTCATATCTGGAAGATACCCAAAACCTGCCGATGATGAATCGGGCAATTGGGGCAAAATATCACCCAGGAAGTGTGTTTAAACCAATAGAGGCTTTAGGTGGTCTAGAAGATGGCACAATAGATGGCAATAGTACCTTTGAAGATACGGGGGTAATTAAAATTGGAGATTACGCTTTTAATAATTGGTTGTGGACTAAGAGTGGGACGACGGATGGAATGGTGAATGTAATTAAAGCTTTAAAGAGATCTAACGACATATTTTTTTATAAATTAGGTGAGGAAATGGGGGTAGATAAAATCAAATTTTGGGCGATTAAATTTGGTTTGGGGGAAACAACGGGAATTGAGCTACCGGGAGAATTAACCGGTTTGGTCCCTGACGATAAGTGGAAAAGGGAAAATAAGGGGGAAAGGTGGTATTTAGGGGATACTTATCATTTAGCCATAGGACAGGGAGATTTAACGGTTACACCATTGCAGATTAATCAGGAGACAAATATTGTGGCTACTGGTGGGCAAAAATGTAATATGAGTATTTTGAAGGATAAAGAAGTGAAATGTACCGAGGTAAAGGCTAAAGCTCAAAACTGGGATTTAGTAAAAGAAGGAATGAAAGAAGCTTGTAAAAGTGGAGGAACAGCTTGGCCACTTTTTAATTTAAAGGTACCGGTGGCGTGTAAGACGGGAACAGCAGAATTGGGTGACGGAAGTAAGGATACCCACGCCTGGTTGACGGCTTTTGCTCCAGCGGATAATCCTCAAATTTCAATAACGGTGATGGTGGAGAGAGGCGGAGAGGGTAGCGATGTGGCGGCGCCACTGGTAGGGGATATTTTAAAGGAATGGTTTAATGAGGGTAGTACAGTAGTACCAAGATATCCAACATATCCTTTTAAAAACTTATGAGGAAGATTACAGTGGTGGGGAGCAGATATATGAGTGTGTATGGAAAAGGGGTAATAAATCAGTTATTAGTTACGAGTTGTCAGTTACGAGTTAAAGACTTAGAAATTGTGACAATTAAAGTAATGGGGTGTAATAGTGAGGTTGTTAAAAAATGTGACGAATTGGGAATAAAATGTAAAGTTTTTGAGGGTAAAAATTTTCAAAAATTAAATGAAGAAGTAGCTAAATATGCTGATATTTTGGTGATAATTGAAGCTGGGGAAAGGAGTGGAACCTTGCTTTTGGCAGAGAAATTTTTAGAAAAAGGTAAGGATGTTTATTGTGTGCCAGGGCGAATTGATGATAAGGGAAGCAGGGGAACAAATTGGTTAATAAAGGAGGGAGCAATTCCGCTATTAAAAACGGACGACTTGACCCTCCTTCGTCCCGATTAATCGGGACTACGGCGGGCAGGCAGAGCTAAATGATACAATAGGCAGTTAAATAAAAGTGATAGACTGTTTTTTATGAAAAGATTATTAATAGTAGAATCTCCAACCAAAGCCAGAACTATTTCCAGGTATTTGGGTAGTGATTATGAGGTAATGGCGACGGTGGGACATTTTCGGGATTTACCGAGCAACAAGATGGGGGTAGATTTGAAAGATTTTAGTGTGGAGTATGTAATTGATCCCAAAAAAAAGGAAGTGGTATCACAGTTAGGAAAATTATCAGCCGGAGCCAAGGAAATATATTTAGCGTCTGACCCTGACCGAGAGGGAGAGGCAATTGCCTGGCATGTAAAATGGTTGTTGACTGAAGGTCAAAAGAAAAAAGTGGATGAGGAGAAGATTTCCCGGGTGACTTTTCATGAAATTACCAAGGAGGCAGTAGAAGAAGCTTTAACAAAGGCAACAAAGTTGGATATGAATTTGGTGGATGCCCAACAAGGGCGGAGGGTTTTGGATAGAGTAGTAGGTTATTCTTTATCACCTGTCTTGTGGAAAAAAGTTAGGCGTGGCTTGTCGGCAGGAAGGGTTCAATCGGTGGCGGTGCGCTTGATTTGTGAGCGGGAAAAGGAGATTGAGGCTTTTAAAAAAGAAAAATATTTTAAAATTACGGCGGAATTTAAAAAGGGCGAAAATTTTGAGGCGGAATTACAAAAAATTGGTAATAGAAATTTTGTTGAGAGCACTAAGATTAAATTATTTGATGGCGAATACTCATATTCCAAATCTTTGTTTGGTACCCGGGCAGAAAGTGATACATTTGTGAGAGGGTTGGATAGTGAATTTGTGGTAGCAAAAGTATCCGGTAAAGAGTTGAGTAAGTCACCATTGCCGGCTTTTACAACTTCAAAATTACAACAGGCGGGAGCTAGACGATTTGGCTGGTCAGGAAAACAGACGATGACTTTGGCGCAACGTTTATATGAACAGGGTTTAATTACATATCACAGAACCGATTCGGTATATTTGGCGGACAAGGCGGTGGCTGAATTTAGAAGGTATATTGAAAAAGAATATGGGGCTAATTATTTATCACCTAAAGTTAGGGTATATAAGAATACTTCAAAAAATGCTCAAGAGGCGCATGAGGCTATCAGACCGACGCGGGTAGAGGTAGTAGAGCCAGAGAATTTGGACAGTAAAGAGTTAAAACTTTACCAAATGATTTGGCGTCGGGCAGTATCAACTCAGGCGGCCATGGCGAGATTGGAGAGCAATAGTGTGGATTTGATGAACAAGGAGGCGTTGTTTAGAGCCAATGGTTTAAGAGTAATTTTTGATGGTTTTTATAGAATCTCTGGGGAAAAACATGAAGATCAGGTATTGCCGGAGTTAAGTGTGGGAGAGAAGCTAAAGGCATTGGAAATAAAGGTGGTAGAGACAGAAACCAGTCCTATGCCCAGGTACACAGATGCCTCTTTGGTAGGTTCACTGGAAAAACAAGGGATTGGAAGACCGTCAACCTATGCCCCAATTATTACCACTATTATTGCCAGACAGTATGTAGAAAGGGATGAGGGACGTTTCAAGCCAACAAGCTTAGGAATGGCGACTAATGAATTTTTAACAAAGAATTTTCCGGATATTTTGTCCTTGCCTTTTACGGCAGAAATGGAGGAAGATTTGGATAAAGTTGCCTTAGGTAAAGTTGATTGGCGAAAAATGATGAAGGATTTTTGGAAAAGTTTTGAAGTCGAACTAAAAGGAGTCGAAAAGAATGCAGAAAGGGTAAGAGTTCAGGTGGAAAAAACTGGAGAAAAGTGTCCCAGCTGCAAGGAAGGGGATTTGGTGGTGAGGGTAGGAAGATTTGGAAAGTTTGTCTCCTGTTCTCGTTTTCCGGATTGTAAATATACGGCGCCGTTAAAGGAGAGTGCGGGATTTATGTGTCCTTTATGTGGAAAAGAAGGAGTAATCAAGCGAACCAAAAGCGGAAAGAAGTTTTTTGGATGTAGTGATTATCCAAATTGTAAGTGGGCGAGCTGGAAAAAACCGTAGA
>CAZKWZ010000009.1:17769-23985 GCA_964556795.1 uncultured Gammaproteobacteria bacterium
ATTTTAGATTTTCTAGGTTCAAAAGCAATAGAGGAAGCTTTGATAGAGAGCTCGCTTAGATCAACGCGAGTAGTAGTGCCTTTGGTAACCTGTTCTTTAAAGAAGTATTTTGGGGATGTTTCAGACATATTTTTGTTTAATTTATATATGAGAGGGACTGGTATCCAGGGGAGTAAGGGACATATTCATTAACTGGACGACAGTACTATCAGATTTATCTAAGAGAAGAGGAAGAGCTTTGTTTTTGTTCATATATTTTTTAATTAATAATTAAAGTTATAAGGCAGTAGGAATTTGTTCGGCGGAAATACCTCTTTCTGCCATATTGGCGGCAATGGCACCAAAAAGTTCATCCGGATAACTAGAAAGTCGGATGTCAGTTGGATTAAGATCAACAATTTTAATTTCAGATTCGACCTGAGTTTTGGCCTCAGGTAAGGCTTTTCTTGTTTCTGGTAGGGCAGCTGGAACACTACCCTGGGTAATAGCTTCTTTTGGAGTATATCCTATATTTTCGTTGGGCATATGGTTTTAAAAATAATGTTTAATTAATATAAATATAGGACTATCTTATAATACTTGTCAAGGGGCAAATTAAAGCTAGAAAGGGAGCAAATTATCTTTTAGAAATCAAATTATATTGGAAAACTGATTATTAGCTTTGGGATTGGTTTCGAAGGACTGATTGGCTGATTTGTTCGGCGGTGGGAATTTGAAGATTGTGCTCGTGGCAGATACGGTTGGGAATAATTCCAAGACGATAGTAGTCAGGAATGTCGGTTATAGAAAGGGATTGGTTATTGTTTACCATAACATAGGAAAGAATTGATGAATAGGAATATCGGGGATTTTCAGCAATAAGCTTACGGGTTTCAAGTTCTAACTCAGGGTTAATAAATTGGAAAACATCATGAAAAAGTTGAACCGAGAGTTGGTTTCGAATGGTTTGGTCTGCTCCATAATCAGGAAGGGAAATATTGTTTTGAGCGGCAAGTATATTTTGGAAGGTATCGACGGCGAAGAAAGAGGCTTCTTCTTTGTCAGCGACACCGGTATGGTTTTTGGTATCAATTCTTTTTTCGTTGACATCAAAGGTGGCATCATAAAAATAAACAAATTCTTCGGTATGTTGTGAACTTTTTTCTGGTGGTTCAGAAAAAGCAATAGAATTATCAGGGAAAACAGTAGTGATATTTTTAATTGGAGTTTGAGTGTCAACTAGAGGTGGCATGGGTTATTTTTTCTTACCCCAACGTTCTTGGGAGGTGCGAATTACTTTGTCTCGACCTTGGTTTTTACAGGCTAATGGAGGAAGAGTGGCGGCATAAAAAGGATTTTGAGTTTCGGAATCAATACTGAGCTTGGAAATTATTTGATATTTACCAATTTTGACTAAATCTTCAGGAGGAAATTTTGGTCCAAATTCTTTGCTGAGTAAATAAGCATCTTGGTTGCCGACAACAAAGGAAATGAGAGAACCAACATTACCAAAAAGAGCATCCTGAATAGTCCGGTCAAGCTGGGCCATGTACTGATTAGCAACAATAAGATTTAGCCTAAATTTACGGGCTTCTGAGAGAATTTTAATAAAAGCATCGGTGGCAAAATTTTGGAATTCATCAACATAAAGGTAAAAGTCGGAACGTTCAGCTTCGGTCTGAAAGACTCGGTTCATGGCGGAGAGCTGAATTTGGGTGATTAACATAGCACCAAGAAGGGCAGAATTATCTTCACCAAGCTTTCCGGTACTCAAGTCGGCAATGAGGATTTTCTTTTGATTCATGATGTCTTCAATGCGGATTTTTGATTTGGAATGGGCAATTGTATTGCGGATTTTGGTTGAGGATAAAAATTGACCAACTTTGTTGAGAATTGGGGCGACAGCTTCATTTTGAAATTTGTCGTCCATACGATCAAATTCATTTTTCCAGAAGTTAACAAGAGTGGGGTTGTTTAGTCCGGCGACAGCGCGGTCGCGATAGGCTTTGTTGGTTAAAATTTCGACAATGTGGGTTAAATCTGAACCCGGGGTATTGACTAGGGTGAGGACAGCATTGCGAAGAATATGCTCCAAACGTGGTCCCCAGGAGACATTGCCGTAGAGTTTTTTGAAAATGGAGATGACACCGGAGGCAACCAGCTCCCTTTGATTGTCATTTTCAGCCTCGAGTACATTGAGGGGGTAAACATAATCGGGATCCGCTGGATTAAAGTAGCAGCAATCGTTGATACGAGAGGCGGGGATATAGTCGAGAATGGTATTACATAAATCGCCATGAGGATCGATAACGGCGACACCACGACCTTTGCGGATATCATCAATAGCCATATTGGCAATAAGAGTAGTTTTACCAGTACCTGATTTTCCGATGATGTAGGTATGACGACGACGATCTTCACCCTCTTTGATACCGAAAATAGCCTCTTGGTTATGAAACTCGGTTTTACCAAAGAAAGTAATTTTCTCTTTTTCTTCATCGCTAAGACCGGTAGCCACAGGGAGATTTTCAGGTGGGTCGGCAAAAAGATTTTTACCCCAGGCAATGTTGGGAAGTTTAGTAAGGGCGGTGGGGAAATGCCACATAGCGGCCAGTTCCTCGACATTGAGAATTTGATTGGAAAGACCGGATAAAAATTCACGAGAAATTATTGATTTAGATAGATTTTTTTTGAATAAGAATGAGGGGGAGGAGCTTTTAATAAAGTTGCCCCGAGGGTTGGTAAAGATTCCAAAAGAAGAAGAAAGTGAGCTGAGAAGTGAAGCATTGTTGCTCAATAAATTGATTTGAGTTAATAAGCCGGGATATTGGATTTTGGTTTCAAAAACCTGTTTATCGGGGTGAGGTTGATGATAACCTTTTTCTTTGTCGACAATGATGCCGTTTTGGATGACTGACAAAATTGGGGCTTGCCAATTTTTTGGTGGAGCGGCAAGAAGAATTTGATAGATGATAAAGTCGTTTTCGCTGTTGCTACGGGCTAAGGGTGATAGAACTGAGGCAAGGGGATCGGTGTCGCGAAAGTCGCGATTGGTTTTGAGTGGGTAGGTAAAGGGACGGGATAAAGTTAATTGTGAACTCACAAATGAATTTTTTCGGTACTCGCTACCTTCGGGCTTGGCTTCGCCTGCGCGTTCGCTGCGTTCCGAAAAATTATTTGTTTCGTTCACATATGCTTTTAGATAGTCTTGGCTTTCTTTGGTGATGGCGGTGGGGAATTGGGCTAAAATTTGGGCGCGGAAGAATTCAAAATTTGAGGTAGGGATGGCCACATAAAAATGAATTTGACCTTTGGTTAGAACGATTTCTAGGGAGGTAATAGTACTTTTTTTACCTAAAAGACGGCTAAAAAATGAGGCATGACTCATTTGGATAAAGTTACTTAGAAGCGAGGACATGGACTCGGGCGTAAATTCATTTTCCTGAGGAAGACGGATTTCTAATATTTTCCATGGAGAGACAGTATCGGACATAAAGACATTATATAGCAAAATCTAATCGAAACCTTTTAAATATTAAACCACCCCGAACCCCTCCCTTGACAAGGATGGGGTATGTTTTTATTAAAATTATTATTTATATATGCATTGAGTATGTATTTACCTACTTGATATTATAAGATACAGTGGTAGAATGGAACTTATCTTACAGAACTGCAGTGAAATTAAAAGCAGTTTTGACTGCGGGAAGTAAGGAGTACTTTAACAACCCGCAAAAATACCAATGAATAGAACCCGACGAGGGCTTAACTGAGGTTAAGAACTGGTGGGGTTCTATTCTAGAAATTTTAGAATAAATACAAAACCCAAACATTGAGGAGAACGCAGAAATGGGAAGTGACGATAGTAGTCAAAGTATTGCAGAAAAAAGATTAAACCAGTTGTTGGATACTCCTGATGAGTATCTCAGCCGTGCCGAGCTTAGGGAGAAGAGAAAACTCCTAAAAGCGAAAAGGTCTAATTGCCTTTCCATGACAGCAGTCCCTGTTGAAACGAAAACTGCTGAGGAACCGGCAAAAGAATTAGAAAAAAAGACAAAAGCGAGAAGGGCAAAGAAGAAGTCCAGAGTGGAAACTTACTGTAACCACAATGGGAGACGATGAAATGCCACCCAAGTCGCAGGAAAAGCGAAAAGAAAGAAAGGAAAAGAAGAGAGCGGCGAGGGTTCAAAAAAGGCATCAGCGTGGCCGAAAGTAGACCATGTTTTTATATTAACTTCGTTGGTTAAGCAACGAAGAATCATATACATCGCGGCTTCATTAAAGAATGCCGGTAGGAGAGTTTAGAAATGAGCGGTAAGAAATATTTGTGGTTAGATGGTACGACTCACAGTGAGCCGGATCCGAACTGGACCGAGCAAGAAGCAATTAAGCGAGGTCTAGTTCCTGCCCGGGGTGCGGAGAAATCATCGGTTGTCGCTTCTCAGCGGAATCCCAATTTCGTTCATGAAGTGATGCTGAATTCAATGGGCTCTTTAGCCTGGGATAGATCGGGGCTTGAGGGCCAATAATTTCATATGTGGTAACCCATGTTTTTTATGGGTTACCACCCTTTATGGTTTTGGTTTTTGTTTTAGGTATTTTGCGGGTTGGTGTTTTTTTTAAACATAATTTAACAGTTAATTTGTGTAGAGAATTTTTATTAGGTAAAATAATTTATGCCGAATTTTTCTGAAAAGGATTTAAGAGGTAAAAGTGAACAGACTTTGATAAGTAATAGAAAATCTAGTGAGGATAAAAGACCTTTTTTGGTTAGAGGTGGAATCAGTGAACAGACTTTATTGAGGTACTATAACGAGAGTGATGTGATTACAATGAGGGGGCTAGGCTACGAAGTTGAACCAACGGTTGATTCGAATAAAAAAATCAAATCAGTAAACTTGATATTTAATTCTAAAGTAGCTTGTGAAATTTGTGAGGATATGGCTCCAGACGACGGAGAAGAGAGGGTTATAAAAAAAGCGACACAGAGAGTGGAGTATATTGACGGTGAGGTCAGAATGTTTTGTGGAGATCATTTTGAAAGAAAGGAAACCAAAACAACTTCATATACCGATTGGATAAATGACCATTAGACTTATAATATAATTATATAGTTGATTTTTAGAGAATTTTTTGGTATCATAATAACGTACTTTGATTGATATTTTTTAATTAAAAACAAAGCGTTTTTGAGAGGGAAATATCAGCTCTTCCCGATGCAATATCGATAAATCGAAATTGAGCGGGATGGCAAATCTGATTTAAAAATCAGGTTGCACATTAACAAGTCGGAGTAAATTTAGGTCCACAGGAGAGGGTAGAGGTCCTTTGCTGTGGACTTAAATTTCAAAAAACAAAAAAATGAAGAAAAGGAGAAGAAAAGATGGTTAGGTTTCTGAATACTCTGCAAGGAATCGTTTCGTTGGTTATGGTAGTGCTAGCTGGTGTTTTTGGCTGGCCAATCTGGATTGCAATCCTGGGAATTGTGATACCTATCGCACTGTCTTTTGTGATTTTCACGAAGCGCGAGGAATCACCCAAGGGAAGAACTCGGGAAGGTATCGAGCTGGCAGCCGGAATTATCATCGGTATCGGTGGTATGCTTTTCTGGCTGTTTGGATCGGAAGTAAGACCGTCATTGAGTTCGGCGACTCCGATTTGGCTCGGAATTGCGGCGCTGCCCTCCGTTTTTTTCAATCTGAGCGTTTATATTGCTTGGATCTGTATGGTACTCAATCTCTTGTTCAGCTATGGACAGGAATTTTTTGAGTTCTTATCAGGAGAAAAAGTCGGTGCTGGCTAGCAGCGGGTCAATAAAGGAGAGGGTTTTTTTAACCTCTCCTTTCAGCCCCTTTTTGGGCGCTTCTTTGTTTTTTTTGTTTTACTCCGGCTTGTTATTTTTATTTTTCCAAGTAAAAGTTTTCGGGATATAAACGGGTATAATAGGGTAATTGGGCACTTTGTTGTGGCCAATGAGATAAAAATATCATATAATCGACAAGCCCTTTGGAAAATTTGAAGTATTTTTTAACCACATTCCCCCTTAGCCCCTCCTACGCTAAAGCTCCGGACGGGTAAATCAGTGGAGTAAGAGTTAAAAATATTAACCACATTCCCCCTTAGCTCAGTGGTAGAGCGCTCGCCTGTTAAGCGATTGGTCCTAAGTTCGAGTCTTAGAGGGGGAGCAAAAGTTGTATTAGCATTTTTTATAAGGTAGGATGTAAGTTGTGGATGGTG
>CAZKWZ010000010.1:0-11124 GCA_964556795.1 uncultured Gammaproteobacteria bacterium
TATTTAATTTTTTGTAATTGTATATTAATTAAGTAATATAGTTATTTTAGTCTAATAATAGGTGATTTATCTGAGTAATAAATTTATTCAATTGGATAAATATAAAGCCTTTTGTTTTTTTAAATTTATATTCTTATAGTATTTTTGGTGTTGATGGGTGATATAGTTAAGTATGTCCCGATAAAAAATATTTTATATAGGATTTATTAATAAGTATTGAATATGTATTTTTTAAAGGGGGACTAGTTTTTATAGAAAAATTAACTTATTATAAGTTAAGAAAATATGAGAAAAAGTAAAAAAGACGAGGGTAAGACAGTACAGGATAGTGCCAATTTTGACCTAAAGTATAGGGAAATGTTTGGAATAAGCTTTTTTGGCAGTGGTATTAAACGACTGCTAATGGTTTTAGACAAAGAAAATAGTAAAAAAGGGTCAAAAGTATGGCTAACAACGGTTAATCCAGAGTTTATTATGAAGACTATATCAGATAAAAATTTTCTGGATATTATCAATAAAAGTGATATACGAGTTATTGACGGAATCGGTTTAATTTGGGCAAAAGAGGTTTTAAAAAGTAGACGTGGATGGAGAAGGTGGTGGAAAGCATTTAAAGTGGGTATAAAAATCTTGAGAGGAGAGGGGCGCGAGAACTTAATTTCCGGGGCGGATTTGATAAGTGAATTAGCAAAATCTGGGGCCAAAAAAAAAGAAAAAATTTTCTTTTTAGGTGGTTGGAAAAACAGGGCCGAGGAGAGTGGAAAATTTTTTGAGAAAAAATTTAAGGGGTTAAAATATAATTTTTCACCGGGTGAGCCGACAGTAAAAAATGAAGAAGTAATTAAAAAAATTAATGATTTTGGACCAGACTATTTGTTGGTGGCATATGGGATGAAAAGACAAGAAGAGTGGATCCAAAAAAATATTAAGAGACTAAAAGCCCGGGTGATAATTGGGGTAGGGAGGAGTTTTGATTATTATAGCGGAGCGCTAAAAAGGGCGCCGGAATGGGTCCGAAAAATGGGTTTGGAATGGTTGTATAGTTTAATAAAAGAGCCAAAGAGATGGAGGCGGCAGTTGGCATTACCAAAATTTATTTGGATGGTGTTAACTAAAATCGCCTAGGAAGATAATTTCCGGTTCAAGATTAAGATTAAGCTTGGTTTTGGCGTCCAGTTGAACTTTTTTAATAACATTATAGTAGTCGGTGGCAGTGGCGTGACCAAGATTTAGGATGAAATTGCCGTGTTTTGGACTAATTTGAGCATCTCCAATTTGAAAACCCTTTAAATGAAGCTCTTGGTCGATAATTCTACCAGCAAAGTCATTTTCTGGATTCTTAAAAACTGAACCTAGTGAATTCATAGATTGGACCTGGATTTTTTTGGAGATAATGTCGGAGACAATTTGCTGGGAGCTAGGGAAATCACCGGGAATAAGCTGAATGGTCGCGGAGAGAATAATTAGATTTGGGTTGGATTTGAATTCGGAAGTGTCGTAGGCCCATTTAAGGTCTTGAGGGTTGATGGTCTTAATAGAGTTGGAAATCAGATCAAAAACTTCAATTTCTGTAATAAATCTATCAAAATTATGGTTATTGGTGCCATGAATATTGCCATAAATGGCACCGCCGATAGTGGAGGGAATGTAGGCAAACTCTTCGAGACCACTCAGAGAGTGCTTGATGGTGTCGGAAATCAAAAAGGGTAACTGAACTCCGGAATCGACTTTGATTTGATTGTTAGGGAGGTAATCTATATTTTGAGAACGATTTTTAATAACAGTGCCCCGAATACCAGAATCTGAAATTAGAGTGTTGGAACCATTTCCTAAAATAGTCGGATGGGAGTTATTTTTAAGAACTTCTATAAATTCATCGGTGTTATCGGTAATAATTAGAGTATCGGCCGGACCACCAATTTTAACAGTGGTGTAAGACGCCAAAGGGTGTTGGTGATAAATTTCCATAGATTAATTATACATTGGGGAGGGTAAATTTAGTAAAAATAACTTATAAAATAATTATATAGTGACTTGGTGTGGATAAGTGGGAAAATTGAGTCATACCTTATAATATTTGATAGTATAAAATAAATTAATGAATAAATGGAAAATTGCCTGGTTGGCAACAATATTGGTTATTCTGAGTGTGGGAATTGTTTGGGTATGGCAGGATAGAGTGCAACCGGTGGAGATAATCAATGAAATTTTGCCGACTCCAACAGTGATAGAAAGAAAAACTAAGATTGCAGTAATGGCAGATATTCATGATGATACTAATGAATTAGAAAAGATGCTGAATAAAGCTAAAGGTGATGGAGTGGAGTTGGTAGTAGTAGCTGGTGATTTGACTAATCAGGGAAAAATTGATGAGTTAAAAAATATTAAAAAAGTACTGGATGAGTCTGGACTAAGATATGAAGTGATTCCGGGAAATCATGAATATTACAACAACTTTTTTAAAAGTATTTTTGGGAAAAATTATCAAAGTGTTTTAATAGGGGAAATAAAGTTGATTTTGGTAGACAATGGTTTTTGGCAGGGATTGGGAACAGCTCAGAAGGAATGGTTACAAAGTGAGGTAAAGGATTGTCGAATATTGATTTGTATTGCCATAATGCATAAACCTTTAAATAATTCGTTATCAAATCATGTAATGGGAGAGAATAATAAAACAGTGGCGGCTGAAGCTGTATGGTTGAGAAACTTGTTGATTGGTGCTGGGGTAAGACAAATTGAATCGGGACACCTACATTATGCGACTTCATATGAGTTAGAAGGTATTAGAACAGATATAGTGGGAGCGATTTCCAGGGAGAGAAATAATGAGAGTCCAAGGTTTACGGAATTAATGATTGGAAAAAATTCCATTGATAGAATGGTGGTAAAGGAGAACAATGATATTAGGAATTGATCCGGGATTAGCTAATACTGGTTGGGCGGTGTTGGAAAGCGAGGATAAAGTAGTTGATTCCGGCTGTTTGGTGACGAAACCAAGTGAAGATTCTACTGAAAGATTGGCATTTATTTATGATGAATTGGAGAAGATAATAAAAAAATATAAAGTGAATGTAGTATCAATTGAGTCGTTGTTTTTCGCTAAAAATGCAAAAAGTGCCTTGCCGGTGGCAGAGGCAATCGGGGTGATAAAAGTGTGTGGACTAAAAAATAATTGTCAGGTTGTAGGATATACTCCATTGCAAATAAAAATTGCCTTAGTAGGTTATGGAAGGGCGGAAAAAGAACAGGTAGAAGTGATGGTAAGAAATCAGCTAGGGTTAAGTAATAAAGTAAAAATTACTCATGAGGCTGATGCAATGGCAGCGGCTTTGACGGAATTATTTACAATGAAAATGAGAGAGGGGATATAATCGAATTATGTCGAGTGAAGGAAACGCAGAATGGCATTATACAAGAATGGCATCAGAATATGCCAAAAAAGTAGAACCACAGCGTTTGTTTGAGGAACTAGTAAACCCTAACTTTGTAGGAAGGTATCAAGGGAGGAAACAAATACATCGGGATAGCAGAATAAATAAGGGGGTTTATTTAACAGCTTCACCAACACGGGCAATAGAAGAAGCGTGTGTGGTTGACGATGATGAGAGTAAGCAACCGGAATTGCTGGCTTGTTATCGAGAATTGAGAAGGAGAGCAGCACGAGAACAAGAAAGAACTGGTGCACCCCTGAATCATATTATTTTGGATGAGGTTTTTGAATATGTTCAGGAGACTTTACCCTATGATCTTAAATTTGTTGAAGATCTTGCTAGTAGTTTGGAAGCGGGGAGAAAGGTAGCGTTGGCAACTTATATAAACTATCATGCCGGAGTATGTCGTCATCAAGCCCTGTTAGCTGGGTATTTATTGGAAAAGTTAGTAGATGATAAAGTGCTTCATGGAAAAGTTTCAGTGGAGAGAAATATTATTCCCGGGGAAGGGGGGCATTCTTGGGTGAGGTACAAGAACTCGGCCGGGGATATATACATACTTGATCCTGCTCAAGACTTTATCGGAACTTTGGAAGAATCAGAGAGAAATGCTTATTGGGATTATCGAAGACCGGAGGAGATTAAAAAGAATGGAAAAAAGCCGAATCAGAATTTATTTGGAAAGATTAAAGGACTGGCTTTACAGGGACAGTAATCAAGCTGTCGAAAATAGATAGTTTCGGGTAATATTTGTGCTATCATGGGTTTATGATCTCAAGTTTGAAGGGCACAGTTGATAGGGTATGGGGTAACTATATTGAGATAGAAGTTAATGGTGTGGGATACTTAGTATGGGTTGGGAAGAGAAATTACGTCGAGGGGCAGAACGTCAAAATATTTACCTATATGGCGGTGTCAGAAAATGATATGGCTTTATATGGGTTTGAAAATTTTGAAGATTTAGATTTATTTAAAATGTTAATTACTGTTTCCGGGGTTGGTCCAAAATCGGCAGCTCAAATTCTTGGACAATGTAAAAGTCTGGAAGTGATAAAGGCAATTGGGGATGCGGATACGACTTTTTTTGAAAAGATTAAGGGAGTGGGAAAAAAGACAGCCCAAAGGATTATTGTAGATTTGAAATCAAAAATTGGTGGTTTGGGAGAATTAAATTTAAAGGAAGAACTGCCATTATTGGAAGATGATGTGGTATTGAGTTTAAGACAATTGGGATTTGAGAAAAAGGAAATTGAGATAGTTCTAAAGAAATTACCACAGGACATAGAAAGTTTAGAGGATAGAGTTAGTTGGTGTTTGCAAAATTTAGGAAGATAAAAAATGGATAAAAATTTAGATCCAAAATTAAAGAGTGAGGACAAAGAAATTGAATTGTCACTACGACCTAAGAAATTAGGGGAATTCATCGGTCAGAAAAAATTAAAAGACCAATTGGGGGTTTTTATTGAGGCGGCCAAAGAAAGGGGCGAGGCACTTGATCATATTTTATTTTATGGTCCACCGGGCTTGGGAAAAACGACTTTAGCTATGTTATTAGCGGCGGAAATGGGTTCAAATATTAAAATTACATCGGGACCGGCATTGACCAGGGCTGGAGATTTAGCATCGATTTTAACTTCAATGAAAAAGGGTGATATTTTATTTATCGATGAAATTCATCGGTTAAATAAAATTGTGGAAGAGACGCTATATAGTGCCATGGAGGATTATGTGTTGGATATAGTTTTAGGTAAGGGACCATCAGCCAGATCGGTAAGATTGAAATTGCAAAGATTTACAATTGTGGGGGCAACGACTCGAATTGGATTAATTTCTGGACCAATGAGGGATCGTTTTGGAATTGTGCAACAAATTGATTTTTATGATGATAATAATTTAGCGGAAATTGTTTTGCGGACGGCAGAATTTTTAAAAGTTAAAATTGAAAAAGAAGCGGCAGAAGAAATTGCCAAGAGGTCAAGAGGAACACCAAGAATTGCAAATAGACTTTTAAAACGGGTGAGGGATTATGCTCAAATTAATAATGATGGACTAATTACAGTGACTGAAGCGGCAGTGGCGTTGGAGAATTTGGGTGTAGATGAATTAGGTTTATGTGATGCAGATAGGAGATATTTGGATGTGGTCAAAAATCAATATGCTGGAGGACCGGTGGGAGTAGAAAATATTGCGGCGGCATTGACTGAGGATGTGGAAACTATAACTGATGTCTATGAACCGTTTTTGATGAAAAAGGGATTGGTCAAAAGGACACCAAGAGGAAGAGTACTCAAATGATATAATCATTTATGTTGGCAGGATCTGTCAAAGTTGAGAATGTGTTTCTAATGATGAATTTGCCGTCTGTGGCGTGTCGGGATTGTTTGGTGTGTAGGGAGAAAATAAATAGCTTTGTAAGACAATCATTGGGGAATGAGTTTGGAAGAGGAATAGTGATGGTGGAGTGTGATGGTGAAATAAGAGTGAGAGGTTGTATTAACGGAAAAATTTTAAGACTAGAAGATGAAAAAGTGGTATGCAGTCCAGAACCAAAAAAGGCAGCTAGAAGTTAATCTAACCGCCTTTAAGGCAAAGTAGGAAGAGAGCTTATTCGCCCTGGATACCAAGTAGCCAAAGAACAGCTTCTTTACGGTAGCGACGATCACCACGAGCATTGATACGGATAGCTGGCAATTTGCCGCGTTTACCCCAACGTTTGATAGTGAGTTTGGAAACACGTAATAAGTCGGCGACTTCGGCGACAGTTAAAAGATCGGGAAGGTTATCAATACTGATACCGTTAACTTTTTTGGGGGAGGGTTTTTGATTCACAAGTTTATCTTGTGTTGTATATTGTTCGTCCATTTAGTGGCTCCTCGTGTATCAAAAGAACATTTAATTATAATCATTAAAACACAAAGGATATAAGTAGGTCAAGATGTCAAATAATATTGGTTGGGGTATACTGTCTTAAATTATGGAAAACAGTAAGGAAGTTGCAAAGATTGTGGCTAAGACTGAGGTTGAAATCGTTGATAAAAGGAAAAAGAACTGGGAAAGGAAATTGCATAAATTAAATTTGTATCACGGAACCTCGGTAGAAAACGCAGAAAAAATTTTACAAAGAGGGATACAGCCAAACGAGAAACCGTATAGTAATGAGGATCAAGCTTTTATTGAAGATGAATTAAGAAAAAGAGGAAAAGATCTTGGGAGGTATGCTGATGGTAAAGATAAAGAATTTTATATTGAAGGATCAAATTTAGGTAACGATGGAACTCTTTTTGATGGTCCTGTGGGATATGCGGTAGCCGGTTCGGAGATGATAAGATATTATTTGCTACCATGGACAAGAGAGTTGGAAACGATGGTCAGAAAAGAAATGGATGGGGGTTTAGATAGAGCAGAAGATTATCAAAGAATAGTAGAAATAAGAGAAAAATATTTAAAAAATATTTATGAACATAGACCGGCATTATTGAGGATAAAGAGAGGTTCAGAAACGTATAAAAAATTATTAGAACTTAGATTACCAGAATCATGGAGAGGTGTTATGGATAGTTATGAGAGTTTTACTAAAGTAGTTGAAGAAATACAAAGTGAAAATGAAATGAGTAGGGATGAAGCCGAGAATTATGTAACGGAGGTGGTGATTGGAAGATTTTTCAATTTAGCGGTAAAAGAGGAGATAAAGGTTCAAGACTTGGAATTGATTGAGGGTGAGGATTTTGACCAGCTAAATGAAAAAACTAAAGAGATTGCTAAGTTAAGGGAATATTGTTTTGGTGTTGATAAGAGACAAGTCCCAGAGTTGTTAGAGATGTTGTCTATGGTAGCAAAATTTGATGCACACAGTCTTGATGTAATTGTAAATGTGGCAAGGAGCTATGGAATATCAAAGGAGGACGCTGAGAAATTTTATTTGAGAGCGAAAGAATTACAAAAGGAAAATTAGAAAAATATTGTAAAATGATTTAATGACGGATAAAAAAATTGCCTTTTTTGGGGTGAGAAGTTGGGATAGGGAGACAATTGAAAAGGAAATAATAAATTTAGATGCTTATGGTGTAGGAATTTTTGAAGGGGAATTACAAGACAATTTAGAGTTGGCACAAAAGTATGAAGTGATTTCGATAAGAATTAATTCCAGAGTTGATAAAGATGTTTTGGATAAATTACCAAATTTAAAAATGATTACTACAAGGTCAACTGGAGTTGATCATATTGATATTAAAGAATGTCAAAGCAGAGGAGTGGAGGTAATGAATGTAGCTGATTATGGCTCAAACACAGTTGCTGAGTACGCTTTTGCCTTAATATTGGCAGTAACCAGAAAAGTAGTGGAGGCGCATCAGGCGGTAGAGGACGATGAATTTTCCCCAGAGGGTTTGACGGGAATTGATTTGTACGGAAAAAAGTTGGGTGTGGTGGGGGTAGGGAGAATTGGTCAAAATGTAGTTAGGATTGCAAAAGGTTTTGGGATGGAAGTGTTGGGAGTAGAGAGGAATAAGGATATGGCTTTAGCAAAGAAGTTGGGTTTTAAATATGTAGACCTAGAAACTTGTTTAAAAAGAGCGGATATTGTGACTTTGCATGTTCCAGCAGAAAAGGGAACATATCATCTGATAAATAGGGAAAATATTAAGTTAATGAGGCCTGGGAGTGTATTGATAAATACGTCCAGGGGGGCAGTAGTAGAAAGTGAAGCTTTAATTTGGGCTTTAAATAAGGGAATTTTACGAGGGGCAGGAATTGATGTGGTAGAGGAAGAAGATAAAATAGAGAGTATGTCAATTGTAATGAGTCAGCGACCAAGTAAAGAAGATTTACAAAATGTGTTAAGTTATCATATGCTCCGGGATAGAGATGATGTGGTGTTTACACCACACAACGCTTCGAATACGGAGGAGGCAATTGAAAAAATAATTAAAACGACAATAGAAAATATTAAAAATTATTGTAAAAAAAAGTAATATGAAAGCAGTAATAATATGCGGTGGAATAGGGACAAAAATGTGGCCAGAGAGCCGTTCCAGTTCACCTAAACAATTCTTACCATTGATAGGTGAGAAATCACTTTTCCAGTTAAATTGGGAAGCATTGAGACTTAAATTTGGTCCAGAAGAAATATTTTTACAGACGAATGCCCAGCAAGCCGAGATTGCCAAAAAACAAGTTCCGGAGATTTTAGCAGGGAATATTTTTATAGAACCGGAGATGAGAAATCAGGGTCCGGCGACCGGTTTTGCAGCGGCATCTTTGATTAAAAAAGGTTTTGGAGACGAAGCTTTTATGTTGGTGCAGGCGGATGTGATGAGAAAACCAGAAGAGAGATTTATTAAAATGCTTGAAGTAATGGGAAATATAGCAGATACATCCAGTGATTATATTACCGGGGGAATTGCCCCGGAGAGTATTGTTCGAGGGGTGGATTATTTAGTAAAGGGTGATTTGGTAAAAGAGGAAGACGGGGTAAAGGTTTACCGAGTGGCTGATTATATTGACAGAAGTGAGGAAGAAAAAATTAAACATTATTTAGGGTCCGACAAATTATTGATACATGCCAACCACACGACCATGACTCCAAATAACTTAATAGCGATGTATAAAAAATATAGAATGGAGTGGTATGAGCCATTGATGAATATCGTAAATGGGGGCGATATCCCGAGTGAATATGCCAAAATGCCAAAGGCAGGAATTGAAGAAGTAACAAAATTAGTTTACGTAAATGGGGAGGCTTTAGTGGCCGAATTACCTTTTGAATGGATAGATTTTGGGACTTGGGAGAGTTTAGCAAAATATTTGATAGAGACGAAAATGTATACTTCTGATAGTAAAACTATAGAGTTGGATAGTACCAATAACTATGTCCGGGCTAAAAAAACAGTGGCTTTGATTGGAGTCTCGGATTTAATAGTAATTGATAAAAACGATGCTCTATTAATTTGCGGAAGGGATAAAACTGGTAAGGTGGGTGAGGTAGTGGATAAATTAAAAGCCGAAAATCAGGTTGATCTGTTATAGACAGATAATTTGGTGGGCTTGAATTGAGTCTATTACATTGTTATCTCAGAAGATAGGGGTTGAAGAGAAAACAAAAATTAATAGAATGGGAATATGAGATATATTTTTGTAGTAGGCGGGGTGGTTAGTGGTTTAGGAAAAGGGATAGTTTCGGCGTCGATAGGGTTGTTATTAAAATCATCGGGTTTCAAAGTTAACCATATTAAGATTGATCCTTATTTAAATATTGATGCCGGAACGATGAGGCCGGCGGAGCATGGAGAAACTTTTGTAACGGCGGATGGGGGAGAAATTGATCAGGATTTGGGTAATTATGAGCGGTTTTTAAATCAGGATTTTTCTAAAGAGAATAATATTACTTCGGGAAAGATTTATAAAAAAATAATTGAGGATGAAAGAGCATTTAAATATGAGGGTAGGGATGTAGAGATGATTCCTGATGTGCCAAATGAAGTGAAGAGACGGTTTTATGAATTAGAAAAGGGTTTTGATTTTGTGGTGGTAGAAGTAGGAGGAACGACAGGGGATATTGAAAACTTACCATTTTTATATGCGGCTCGGGAGGTTGGCCGGGAGAGGGAGGCAATGTATGTGATGGTGTCCTATGTGCCGTATTTAAGGAATGTAGGGGAACTAAAAACGAAGCCAACTCAACATGCGGTTTCAGAGTTGAGAATGACAGGAATAGTACCTGATGTGGTGATTACCAGAAGTGAAAATGGTTTGGATTTACCCAGGAGAGAAACTTTGGCCAAGAGGTGTTTTTTGGATGATGAAGCAATTTTTGATGATCCAGACAGTGGCTCGATTTATAAAGTACCGTTGATTTTGGAAAAACAAGGTTTGATGAAAAGAATCAGAAAACATTTTAAATTGAAAAAACACCCGACTGATTTGAGTACTTGGAAAGAAATGGTGAAACGAATGGAGAAGTCCAAAAAAGTGGTGAAAATTGGTTTGGTGGGAAAGTATGTAAGGTCAGGCAAAGGAAACCATAAGGATGTGTATGTGTCGGTATTAGAGGCATTAAAACAGGGGGCAGTTGAGAATGGAGTAAAACTTCAGATTATTCCAATTGATTCAAATGACTTTAAAATAAATTCTTTAAAAGAATTTGATGGGATGGTGGCACCGCAGGGATGGGGTAGCCGGGGGGTGGAGGGAATTATTAAAGCCATAAAATTTGCCCGAGAAAATAAAGTGCCATATTTGGGATTGTGTTTTGGTATGCAAATGGCAGTGGTAGAAATTGCCCGTGATTTGGCAAAATTGGATGGGGCTAATTCGGTAGAGGTTAATCCGGAGACAAAATACCCAGTAGTTCATTTGATGCCAGAGCAAGAAGAATACCTAAAAAAGCATCAGTATGGAGGGACAATAAGACTGGGAAACTGGCCGTGTAAAATTAAAAATGGAACAAGGCTTTCAGAAATTTATGGGAGTAGTTTGGTCCAAGAAAGGCATCGACATCGGTATGAATTTAACAATGAGTTTAGGGAGAGATTAGAAAAAGTGGGTTTGATAATTTCTGGGACAAGTCCAGATGGGAAATTGGTCGAGGCGATTGAGTTGTCAAAAGAGAGACATCCATTTTTTGTGGGGACACAGTTTCATCCAGAGTATAGATCAAGACCATTAGAGGTACACCCAATTTTTGTGGAATTTATAA
>CAZKWZ010000010.1:11224-23245 GCA_964556795.1 uncultured Gammaproteobacteria bacterium
CCAGAGTATAGATCAAGACCATTAGAGGTACACCCAATTTTTGTGGAATTTATAAGGGCAGCAAGAGAAAAGAAAGGATTAATTTAGAATTGATAGGTAGCTGGTTTGGAGTTGGCGACAACGCGAGCTTCTTGAATACAATGGCGCGATAATAGACAGTCACAATGTTGAAGACCAGTTTCAGGGTCGGCAATTACTTCAACATGGCTGTGAGTTTGAACGTTGTCTTTGTGGGTTATACATGTTCCAAAAACTCTTGGCTCGGGTGGGGCAAAAAATTTAGCGAGACTTTTTTTAAATTTAGTGAGGGTTTCTCTAGTATTAGCGGAAAACATTTTGTTGAAATTAATAAAAAATAAATGAAAAAAATCCGCCAAATTCGGCGGATTGATTGGTAGTTTCTAAACCAGTAGGTTTAATAATGTGTGTTATGGGTGAGTATAACACAAAATCCCCCTCGAGAGAGGGGGATTTAGATTTAAATTCAATCTGCCAAAGGGCGGATTTCGCTAAAATAATTCTTATTTTAGCTCAACTTGAGCACCAGCGGCTTCGAGCTTGGTTTTAGCATCAGCAGCGGCGTCTTTTTTCATAGTACCGAGGTTAGCTGGACAGGCATCAACCATGTCTTTAGCTTCTTTCAAACCCAATTCTGGTTTGAATTCGCGGACAACTTTGATGACAGCGATTTTGTTGGCACCAGCATTGGTGATAACAACGTCGAATTCAGTTTTTTCTTCGGCGGCAGGAGCAGCAGTGCCAGCAGCAGCACCAGCAACTGGAGCAGCAGCCATAGCGACAGCTTTAACATCGAACTTTTCTTCGAGGGCTTTCACTAATTCGGAAAGTTCGAGAACGGAAAGTTCAGAAATTTGGTTTAGGATGGTTTCTAATTTTTTATCCATTTTTTTTATTTAATTTTTAATAAATATATAACTTAGTTCTTCGCTTGTTTGTCGGCCAAAGCTTTTAGGGTTAAAACTAATTGCTGTTGGTTGAAACGCATAGCATAAACCATACGTTGCAAAGGATTTTTTAATCCACCAATAAATTGAGCGATAAGAGTAGATTTGGAGGGAAGAGATAAAAATCTCTTGAGTTCTTCCATGGAGAGAATTTTGTTGTCGTAGATACCGTATTTGAAGGAAGTTTTGTCTTTTTCTTTGTTGATGGCATCAATTTCTTTTAAGGGAGCGATTTCGTCAGTGTCGCAGTAGGCGATAGCAGTAGGACCAGCTAAGGTTTCTGGTAGTTTTAGACCCATTTTATCTAAAGCACGGGTAATAAGGGTGTTTTTAACAACTTCGATAGAACCACCGGCAGTTTTGACTTTGGCGCGGAGATTGCTGACGTCACCAGCGGTTAGACCTTGGTATTGGATAAAAGCAGCGGATTTGGCTGCAGATAGTTTTTTGACAACATCGTCAACTTTTTCAATTTTTTGTATTTTTGCCATATAGGTTTATTAAACTAAAAAACTCGCCGAAGGAGGCGAGTGTAGATTAGAAAATCTAGTTTGAGCCTCGGCGGGACTTATTTGAATGCCAGCTGTCTTCGGTAGAACAGAGTAATTATACACCAGATTTGGGGGGTTGGCAAAGGGGAATATGAGGGTTAAACTTGGCGCATTGTAAATTTAGAGTTATCGAAATTTTTGAGGACAGAAAAGTTTTCTGTAATGAAGAATTTGAGATAACGAAAGGAGGAAAGGTGAGAGAAGAAACCGTTAACGGAGTATTAGATAGAATTTCTTTGGGAAATCAAAACATGAGGTTGGTGTTGGGGATGATTTATACTGCAGGAAAAGAGTGTATTGATGTGTGGCCTGAGGATAAAACTGGATTAATGTCGAGAAGAATGTTGAGAGTGGCGGGAATATTGATTCGACAAAGAATTAACCCGGAAGAAGCTGGACTTATGGGCAGGAATTATTGGCAAGGTGAGGAGGGTAAAAAGGTAGATGCAGCTTTGGTTAGTTTTATTGAAACGAGAAGAAATAAAAGAGCTGAAGAAAGAGAGAAGATAAAACCAAGAAATTGATAGAATTAGGAGTGAAGAAATATTGGTGGACACTTTTATTGATTCCAGTTGTCGGGGTAACTGTATTATTTTGGCCAAAGGGTTGGCATAATCCGTTTGTAAAGAATAATGAGTCATTAAATTTGAATTTGGAAAAATATGATACGGATACTTTAATGAAAAGGGGTGGTAGGGTGTCGGAAATTAAAATTGTGGGGGTGGCAGAAGAGGTAGAAAAAAGGGTGGCAGCTAATAAAAATTTAAATAAAAATCGGGGTTATAAAACACAAGTATTTACTTTCGCAAGCGATGGAAAAACAATTTCTGGGACAGTAAATATACCTCATCCGGAACAAAGTAGTCTCAAAAAAGCGATAATTTTAGTTAGGGGTTACGCAGAGCTTAAGGGTTATTATTCAGGTTCAGGGACTTGGAAAGTAGCAGAAATATTGGCCAAGGAGGGTTATGCAACTTTTTCAATTGATTTTTTGGGTTATGGATTGAGTGATGAGGAATCAACAGATGTATTGGAGGCGAGGTTTGTAAAAGTAGCTCAACTAATGGATTTAATAGAATCAGTTAGAGCAATTCCTTGGATTGATAAGAATAAAATAGGAATTTGGGCACACAGTAATGGAGGGCAGATTGTATTATCAACTTTGGAAACGAGTGGTGGTAAATATCCGACAACTCTTTGGGCGCCAATGACTAATCCTTTTCCTCAAAGTGTATTGGAAACTATTGATGAGGGTAGTCCGGTAAAAGGGGCAATAGAAGAATTCCAAAAACATTACGACAGTCGGCGGTATGCTTTTGAAAATTATTATGATTGGGTGGAGGCACCAGTATTAATTCAACAGGGAACGGCTGATGAGTGGTGCCAAGTAGATTGGCAGAAGCAGGTGGTAGCAGGATTAAAAAAGGCTGGGAAAAAGGCAGAATTGGTAATTTATCCTGATAATGATCACAATTTTACTAAAAGTTGGGACGAGGCAGTGACGAGGGATATTGAGTTTTATCGGGAAGAGTTAAATTAAAGGAGTGGAGGCAGATTTAATTCTGAAAAACTACGTTTGGTTTCGGTAGCAGTAGTAAACAACTCGAGGGCTTTGTTAAAAATAGCAATTATTTCTTCATCGCTTTTTAGAGTACCGTTGGGATTGACTAAATTTAATCCCAAATCAATACCCTTGGGGCGACAGAGTTTAAGACGACCATCGGCGGCTAGGGTCAGGGTACAAAGACCATCCTGACACATATAGTTTTGACATTTTTGGCATTCGTGACAATAGAAAGCGGAGACTTCGGTATCACGAAGCATTATTTTAGTGTTTTGAGGGGTAGTAAAAACTTTATTGGGGTGACCAAAACCACCGACAGCGTGGATGATTTCTGGATTACCAAATTTTTTAATGAGGATTTGATTTATCTGACTAAGAGAAATATAGTTTTTTTGCCAATAAATTTGATTTAGGGAGAGGGAATCCTGGTAATAAGTTAAGTCAAAAAGTTTAAGATTGATGGATAATTTAGTGCAAAATTCGATTATTTTGTCGAGTTCGTCAATATTTTGTTTAGTGATGACGGCTTGGAGCCTAACAGGGATGTGGTTTTTTAAAGTTTTTTGGATACCGCGGATAATAGATTTAACATTGCTTTGATAGTGGGAAAGAGTATTAGGACTATTGGGGGTAAGAATATCTAAACTCACCTTGATTTCATTGAAACCAGATTTAACAATATCGTCAACAGATTTTTCCAAAAATGTTCCGTTAGTATTGAGTTTGAGGTATTTTAGATTTTTAAATTGCCTGATGCTTTGAGCCAGGGGAAAGGTAATATTGGGAACCACTAAGGGCTCACCACCAGTTAAACTAAAGCTATTGAAACCAACTTGGTTGGCAAGAGAGATGATTTTTTGGAATTGAGGTAGAGTTAAAGTAGCCCCCTCGAGGAGGTAAGAATCACCGTCTTTTGGACAATAAAGACAGTTCATATTGCATTTATTAGTGACGGCAACTCTAAGGGCCGGAATTCTATCCATACAACGGTGTATTTTATCGTGAAATACATTACTTTAATAGGTGGATAATTTTTGTTATAATTCACCAAGATGTCAATGAAAATTTATTTTACTGGTGCTTTAAGTGGAAAGGAGAAATATCTTGAGAATTACAAGGCAATTGTGGCCCATTTAAAATCAGAGGGTCATAAAGTTTTTGCGGAACATATTTTGACTGAAGGTAAAGAAAAACAAGTAAAACAACAGACGGCAAAGGATAGGGAAGATGTTTATAAGGATTTGTTTAATAAAATTAAAGCTTCTGATTTGGTAGTGGCAGAGATTTCGACTCCGAGTGTGTCGATTGGTCATGAAATAACCAACGCGTTGGAGATGTCAAAACCGGTAATAATTATGCATGTACCTGGGGAGAGTTCATCACTTTTAGAAGGAAAGGTTGATGAAAAGTTGCACATTGTGGCTTATAACCTGGAAAATTTAAATGAAGTTTTAGATAAAGCATTGGAAGAGGCGAGAATGAAAATGGATGTTCGCTTTAATTTCTTTGTTAGTCCAAAAATTTTGGCATATTTAGATTGGGTGGCCCAAAAGAGAATGATTCCTAGATCAGTGTTCTTGAGAAATTTGATTGAAAGAGAGATAAAGAAGGATAAAGAATTTAAGGAGTAGTTTTTAGGAGACATTTGGAATTTGGTTTATTGAGGACGCCGGTATTTTCACAAAATTTTGGTCTGGGTCTAGTGCCGTAGTCAATACATTGACCAGTTTTTTGATCAAAACGATCACAGGAATGGGTGTGAAGGGTACGCATTCTGATACCAATTTCCCTTCTGATGGTGCCAGTTTGGCGAATAAAGGGAAAATTGATTAGGTCTTGGTGATAACTTAGAGGATTAGCTAGTTCTGTCCCAATAAGAAAATTTAAACAGCAGGATGATTCACAACCAGAACAAGGATTAGACATAATAGGGATTGTATCACTTTTAACCTATTTATCCAAATTTTTTCTAAATTCAGTTTTTATTTTTAACCAATAGGGGGATTGACGGCAGATTTTGTGAACGTCTTTGGGAGATTTTAAGAGTTCTTTGACGACTTCTTCTAAAAAGATGGTGTTTTGAGAACCTTTGACCAGAATGGTTGAGTTTTCCGGTAGATTATTTTTTAGATAATCAGCGGCCTGCCACCAATACATAAATTTTTTGGCCTTTAAGCCAAAGTAACGACTACAAAGAGGGCCGATACTAATTATTGTATCGGCTGATTTTACGGCGTGTTGGTAAAGATTTTGGTGACTGAGATCAGAGGCTGAACCAAGTTCACGCATGTCACCAAGGACGGCAATTTTGGGAGACTTAAAAGTATTTAGAAAATTAAGCATTTCAATGGTGGCTAAAGGTGAAGAATTGTAGGAGCTATCGATGAGGGTGGAATTGTTGATACCTCTAAGGATGGTGGAACGGCTGGGAGGGAGATGAAAATTGTTTTTTAAATTTTCTATGGCGGTTTTTTGATTGATACCAAGGGTTTTAGCGATACTAATGGCGGCACCAATAGAAATGTTGTATATATCTGGTAAGAAATAGTTGGGTATATCAATTTTTTGCGATTTGATAAAGATGGTTTTTCGGTTGTGGGTATATTTTTTAACCAGAGGATCAGTACTGTTGATGATGGCGGTAGAAGTGGAGTTGACTAGTTTAGCTTTTTCTATGGCAATCTCATCAAGAGAAGAGAAATTTTCTAGATGGACTGGGGTGACATTGAGAAAAACACCAATTTTTGGCTTAACAATAGAGAGTAGATAATCCATATTTTTGGGAGAACGGGGAGAATCAATACCCATTTCAAAAAGATAGACATCATAGCTTTGCCAATTGGTAAGTAATTTTATAGGAGCGAGAAGGGCAATTTTTAGCCAGGAAAGCAGAGAGAAATTGGGATTTTTTAGTCCGAGGATATTTATAGGAAGACCGGATTCTGAGTTGCCACCATAGTTAGTTTTAACTCTTAGCTCCGGCTTAAGAGCAGCTTCGGCGGCCAAAAGGGTGGAGCTTTTACCAGCAGAACCAGTAATCCCAACGGTGATAAGTTTGGGATTTAAAAATTTAATTTTGGAAAGCTGGAGACGGGCGAAGAAACGGAGGTAATAGAGAAAAATTAGAGAGAGATTTTTTTTCATAAAATTTTTCGGCGAATAGATGGATTAAGAGAGGTAAGAATAGTATAGATGGGAACATTTAGGATAGCAGCAAGTTTGTAAAGAGAACAGGGGTCTTCGGGTCGAGGAGAAATGATAGTAACAGTATCCCCAACTTTGGCATTGATAGTGCGAGGGATTTTGATAGTAGTCATATTCATGGCGACATTACCGATAAGGGGACATTTGGTATGGTGGAGTAAAAAAGTGGCCCGATTGCTAAGTAAATAAGGAATACCCTCGAAATAACCGGCAGTAAGAATGGCGATTAATTCATCTTGTTTGGCGATATAAGTGCCATTGTAGCCAACCTGGGAACCGGAAGTAATTGGCTTGATGAGAGCCAGACGAGAAGAAAAGGTGAGAGCCGGCTGAAGAAAAGAACGTTGACTACGACCTTCTTTGGAATGGGTACCAAAAGGTGAATAGCCATAAAAGCCGAGACCTAAACGGACGAGATTGAAGGTAGAATCGGTAAGGGTTGAAGCGGATGAGGTGGCAGCAAGATGTTTGTATTTAAAACTAAAACCGGCATCTTCAAAAGCAGAACACATTTCTTTAAACAATTTAATTTGACGGTTGGTAAAAGTATTTTTTAGTGGGTCGCTGGCTTGAGAAAGGTGGGAATAGATACCTTCAACTAAGAGGTGGGGGCACTTTTTGAGGGTGTTAATGAATTTGGAGAGATCTTTTTTTTGAAGACCAAGGCGGCACATGCCGGTATCTAGTTTGATATGAATTTTGGCACCTGGTTGGTGTTGGTTAAGACTTAAAAGAGAGGAGGAATCGTAGACGCCAAAGGTAAAAGGAAGTTTTTTCCAAATAGAATAATTTTGAGGATCGGTATAACCCATGATCATAATGGGAGTTTTGATGTTGGCCTTGAGCAATTCGTAGGCTTCAAAGAGAGAATCGACCATAATATAGGGAGGGTGAAGGGACTGATCAACTATTTTGGCAATAGGAATGAGACCATGACCATAGGCATTGGATTTTAGAACCGGACAAATTTGGGAATGAGGATTAAGTTTTTGAAAAAAATTATAGTTGCTGATAAGAGCCGAGGAGGAGATTTCGATTTCATTTAGAGTTTGATATTCTGACATAAATTATTTTAACACATTGTGTTTAAAACACAATAATTAGGTATAAAGTTTGTGTTTACAATTATATATTTGTTTTGTATAATCAGTTATGAAAAGGATTAAAGTAATGGTATTAATGGGAGGTCAAAGTAGTGAAAGAGAAATTTCTTTGATAACCGGAAAGGGAGTGTTTGATAATTTGAATAGAAAAAAATATGAAGTAGAGACAATAGAATTACCAGGGGGGATAAATAAAATTAATGAGAAAAATTTTGAGATAGCTTTTTTGGCTCTACACGGAAAAGGTGGGGAAGATGGAATAATACAGGGTTATCTGGAGACATTGGGAATTAAATATACCGGCTCCGGAGTGTTGGCATCGGCAATAGGAATGGATAAAAGAGTTTTTAGAGACATAATGACAGCTAATGGAATTCTAATGCCAAAGTTAACAAATAAAGCTCCGTGTGTGGTTAAACCGGTTAATGGTGGTTCAAGCATTGGAGTATCTATTGTAAAAATGGATAAAGATTTAAGTAAATCAATTCTGAAAGCAAAAAAATACGACAACCAAATATTAATTGAGGAGTATATTAAAGGAAGGGAGCTGACTTGTGGAATATTGGGAGACGAGGTGTTGCCAGTGGTTGAGATTAAATCCAGAAATGAATTTTTTGATTATCAATCAAAATATGAGGAAAGTGGGGCAGAGGAGATTTGTCCAGCAGAGATAAGTACAGATTTAAAAAATAAGATACAGAAAATATCAAAAAAAGTATTTGAGTTAATCGGGGGGAGGGGTTATGGAAGAGTGGATCTAATAGAAAGGGATGGTGAGGTATATGTACTAGAGATTAATACCTTACCGGGTCTGACCCCAAATTCGCTATTACCAAAAGAGGCCAAAGCAGCCGGATACAGCTATTCTGAGATGCTTGATAAAATGATTGAATTGGCTATGAAATAAAAAATACCCCCGCAGTTTACGGGGGTATTAAAAATTTTTTAAGATTATTTTTCAACAAGAACTCTGACACAAGGACCCATAGTGGCGCAGAGAGCTAGTTTTTTTATCTTAGGAGCTTTGACTATTTTGATAAGTTCAGTCAGATTGGCTTCTATCTCTTTTTCCGGTTGAGAAACTTTTCCAATAACAATGTGAACGACTGGAGCTTTTTTCTCAGTTTTGACAATAGTTTTGGCGACAGAAAGTTTTTTAACAGCTTCTTCGGGTTTGTCAGTTAGGGTACCATTTTTAGGATTTGGCATAAGGCCTTTTGGTCCGAGAAGGCGAGCGAAGGGGAGAAGCTTAGGCATGGTGGTAGTAGTGGCAATTAGGATATCAAAATTTACTTTTCCTTCCTTAAGTTCGGCTAATATAGTATCGTTTAGCACTACTATACGCTTGGTGCCAAGGTCGAGGTGAGGAAAGGAAATTTCACCAACATTGCCAATATCAGTAACAGTAATGTGAGCTTCTATCTTGCCATCGAATTTGGAAATAGAACTTTCTTTGACCAATTTAATAGCTTCGGAAAGAGAATAGAGTTTGAGAACATCGATTTTCTTTTTGGCAGCAAGATATTTTTTACCACGAACGCGGGCAACTTTTTTAATGGATTCTGTGGTTTCAGTAACTTCAGTTTCGGTTTTAGTTTCTTCAACTGGAGTTTCTTGGGCCTTTTGATCAACTACTTGATCTTCCACAGCAAGCTTTTTGGCTTTTTTAGCCTTTAATTCTTGAGAGGTTTTGCTCATATTTGAATTTAATTAATAATTTTAAGGAATAAACCCTTTGTCACTTAGTGACATTTCCCTTGACAGGGCAATTTTTTTAGTCGACTATTTCGAAGCCCATGGAGCGGGCGGTGCCGGCAACCATATGTTTGGCAGCTTCTAAATCTTTGGTGTTGAGGTCGACCATTTTGTCAGAAGCGATTTTTTCGATTTGGGCCTGGGTAATTTTACCGATTTTTTCACGACCGGTGGTGGCACTACCTTTGGTGATGCCGGTAACTTTTTTGATCATGTCGGAAACCGGAGGTTTTTTGATAATGAAATCAAAAGAACGGTCCTCATAGATGGTGATAACAGAAGGAATGAGAGAACCTTTCATGTCTTTGGTTTTCTCATTGAATTCGTTACAGAAATCCATGATTTTGATACCCTGTGGACCAAGAGCGGTACCAACTGGAGGAGCGGGATTGGCCATACCGGCCTGGATGGCTAATTTGACGACTACTTTGATTTTTTTAGGCATATTTTTTTAGTTAAATTCGGGAGAAGCCTCGGTTCACAACGAGTCTCGAATTTTTATAACTCTTTAGTAACTTGTAAAAAGTCGAGTTCAACAGGGGTTTCACGTTCAAAGAAGGAAACGAGAACGCGAAGTTTACCTTTTTCCTGATCAATGGTATCGATGGTACCAATGAAATCAGCAAAAGGACCATTGGTGATTTTGACCACGTCACCGACAGAATAAGGAGTTTGAAACTTGGGCTTATCCTCTTCGGTGGATTTGATGATATTGTCAACTTCGGATTGGGAAATGGGGGTTGGTTTATTGCCAATACCAACAAAACCAGTGACTCCTTGGGTGGTACGAACAGTGACCCAGGAATCGTCAGTAACAATCATTTGGATTAAGACATAACCGGGAAAAGTTTTTTCCTGAGTTTTGACCTTGGTGCCGCGACGGATAACCATTTTAGATTGAATTGGAACGATAGCTTGGAAGATATAGTCTTCAAGACCCATGGTTTTGATACGGGTTTTGAGAGCGTCGATGACTTTGTATTCGTGACCGGAATAAGTGTTGATGACATACCAGGCCGCATCAATGCTGGGAGTGCTTTGGGAAAGAGTGAATTGAAACTCTTTTTGATTGGTTTTAGTTGAATTGTTTGGCATATTATTTTTTAACTGCGAAGGTTGGTAAATTGTTGTCTGTGGATTGAAGCGGGGCCACAGTGGGACTAATTAGTTGGGTCTTGGTAGTACTGGGTTTAGAACCAATTAAACCAATTCCTTGGGTAAATAAATAATCAAATCCCCCTAATACTAGGGAAACGATGATAGATATGGATATTACCACAATTGTTGACTGAATTATAGATTCACGTTTAGGCCAGGAGATTTGTTTGAATTCTGCCCTGACTTCCTTGAAGAAGTTAATGATTTTTTGCATCGGGATATTATATCAATAAAACCCTGGATTTCTAATTGGGAGCGATTGTTTAAAGAGGTGTATAAATAATTATGGGAGTAGATTCAGAATCAGTTGTAAAAATTCAGAAAGTTGCGAGTCCGACTTTGGCTGGTTTGAAAGGTGAGGAATTAACACAATTTAGGTAAAGACAGGATTATAAAAGTAGGTTATCTGAGTATTTAACTGGTTATCCAATTGAAGATGGAGCCGTACTTTTAGGGAAAATGATTGAAGACAAACGGGCATTTCATTTAGAATTAGATTTTCCACCAGTTGAAGAGAGAGTGGACAATCCATCATTGTATAAAAGTGAAATATTGGCGAGAGCAGAAAAAGAAGGGATAAAAATAATTTCTTTCAAAGAAGTGCCAGATTGGGTTTTGGAAAAAGATCCTTGGATTAAAAAAACTCGAGAGAATGGTTCACCGACAGCTGGTTGTTACTGTGAAGATCTGGATAGCATAATTATTGGGGATCCAAGTTCAGACGATCCGAATGTATTGAAGGTTGAGGCTCATGAGCTGGTTCATGCGATCGATTATAAAAAAATGAAGTCGGAAGGTGCTCAAACGAGGTCTATCGAGGAGCAGAATATCGAGCTTATTTATTGGCTGATGTAAGTGAAAGAAGGATGAAAAGTGAAGATGGGATTAAAGTATTGGGAGCAATTTTTGGAGATTTTGGAATCGCCGGGTCTTCTTTTGGTTATTATTTGAGTAAGTCTATTGAGTCAGGGCAGTGTAAAGATTATGGGGAATTCATGAAAAAGGCTAACAGTGGGGAAATCAAAATCCCTTGGTTTGGAGCGAGATGATGAGATGATTTTTATTGTATAAATATATATGGCAGAAATAGTGGCAAAAGGTGGAATGGAGACGCCGGGACGGGAAGATGGGATACAGCGGAGTTTAACTAAGGCGAAAGAATATATGTCCCAGAATAAAGGGAAGCTGAGGTGGGATTACGGTATAGATATTTGGACAAAAGTCGGGTCAATTGATATTAAGACAAAAGAGGGAGATATAAGTTGTCTAAATGATTTTATTTTTTTGATGAATGCCTCAGGTGATGGGAGCAACGAGAGAAAATTTTTTAGTGAACTAGCAACCAGAGAGATGGAGATATTGGGGGACAGTGGTCGGGAATGGAACAAATGGACGGTGGTTGATGTGATGACTATTGAAGATTTGGGCTCAAAAAAAGATGGTCAAAAGATGGGGACGCTTATGGATAGACACAAGACTGAAGTTAAAAAAGCTCTAGGCGATTGTTATGAAAATATTGAGGAGATTAACGATATGGTCAGTGTAGCCTTTGGTAAAGATATGGACTGGGATAGCCAGGAAGCGATACAAAAAAGAACAAAAATTTTGGCCAGTGGTTTGAATTTGGATGAAAAAATGACTGACGATCTAACGAATTCGTGGTTGAGCTTGAATTTTGGAGAAATGTTGAAAGACATGGGGGTAAATAACATTAAAGACAT
>CAZKWZ010000011.1:0-16724 GCA_964556795.1 uncultured Gammaproteobacteria bacterium
GTTTTTGAAATTACTGAAAATATGGGAACTTATAATTGCAATTGGATAGCATTTGAAACTCAGTTGATAATAAATAAAAAAATTTTGATGACCAAACATCTATTTTTACATCTACCAAAAAGGGCTAATTCAAATTTCCTGGCAAGGAATATCACTAATTTAATTGAAGCCAACCAAATGTTAAAATAGCTTATATGACAAGATCAATGGATTTAGATAAGGTTGCCCCAGATGATCCAATCGAAGTAAAAAGTGTAGTAGTAGAAAAAGAGGAAAAGGTAGAAAAAGTAATCGAAGACAATGTCCTGGAAAAGAATGTCAGTCAAAAAATTTATGATATTGTCGGACATACTAAACATCCATTTTCCGCAACTTTAGTAAATCCTCATGTTTTTGATTTTGAGGAAAGAGATAGTGATGAGAAAGTAATTTTGGTAGCCAGACCACATTGGTTTACTAATGTTTCCTGGATTATTACGGCAATTGCTTTGGTAATTGCCCCAAGCTTGTTGAAATTTGTACCTTTGGTAAACGGTATTCCGGCAAAATTTCAAATGCTAGGAATCATGGCTTGGTATTTGGTAACCTTTGCTTTTGCCTTTGAAAAATTTTTATCCTGGTATTTTGATGTGTATATTATTACTAACGAAAGAGTTATTGATATAAATTTCAATAATCTTTTGGATAAAAAGTTTTCTGAAGCTAAATTAACAATGATTCAAGATATTACCTCAAAAGTTAGTGGCGTAGGACAAACAATGTTTAACTACGGGACAGTATTTATTCAGACGGCAGCGGAAGTTCCAGAGATTGATTTTGAAATGGTGCCTAACCCAGAGAAAATAATTAAAGTGTTGCAAGTGTTAAGAGAAAGTGACCATAGAGGGAGGAATAGATAATGCTGGGAGCTTTAAACAATTATCTAATAATTGCTGAAAAGATTTGCGGAATTTTAGGTACAATAATTTATTTTATCTTTGCCCTGGTAGTGGTAAAACAAGTGGGAACAATGACTAAAAATGTTAGGGATAAATTTAACCCAATATTGATAAGTTTTTCCTATGCTCATTTGGCGGCAGCGGGGTTGCTAATATTCCTGGCTTGGACGATTTTGTAGTATCATTTTTTAATGCATTATAAGGTAACTAAGTTTGTCGGAAGTTCTGCCTTTAACGCGGGGTGGGAGGTGTTGGAGGATAAAAATTTGGTTGAGTTGGTTGGTGAAAACGAAAAAATTCAGGTAAAGATTGAAAATAAAATGGTTTCTATCAGAATAACCGGTGAAGGAGTGGTAAAGATTGTTAGGGCAGGTAAAGTGGCAAGATTAGGCGACAAATCAAGGGGTGAAGTAAAAATTGGTGACAAAATTTGGTTGTTGGAGGCACAAGCTCAGGAGGAGTTTTTAGGGGGAAAAAAGAATAATTTTGAAGGAGCGGCGGTGGTAATTGATTTTAGTGATGAAGAAATTATCAAAAAACAGGCAATATATGTAAATGAAAAATCTTTCTTTCAAGAAAAAAATAATCGCAGTGTCAACATTATTCTGGGTGGAGTAGTGTTTATATTGTTAATTGTAGGGACTTTGGTTGGATATCAAAAAAAGAGTGCTGCAGAACAGAAAGAAAAATTTAATAGTATTAAAAACGTAGTAGAGGCAAAAATGACAGAGATTGAAAGCGTTCGGAGTGTAAATATGGAAACAGCGCTACAACTAGCAAAAGATGCCGAAGCAATGGTTAACAACACCGGATCGGTTGAGAAAAATTATCCCAATGAAATTGCCAATCTAAAGAAACAGATAGCTGATATTAAAAAAACTTTAGGAGGAGAAAGTATTGATTATGAGGTGGCTTATGACACCTCACTAATAAAGGAGGGTAATGAATTTAGGGCAATGGCAGTAAAAGATAGTTTAATCTACCTTTGGGGATCTAACCTAGGACAAATAAATCAGGTAAATGTTGATTTAAGGTCGACAGAAAAAATCATTGCCGATGAAAGAATTAAGTCATGGTTTGGGGTGATTAATAATGGAGAAAAATGGATAGGATACAACCAAAATAAAGTTTTTGAAATTAAGAGAAATGAGCTCATAGAAAGTGAAATAAAGGGATTGTTGTCTACTGGAGAAATGGCCGGTTGGGGAGGGGTAAATTATGTGATTGATAACAATAGCCAAAATATTATCAAGCTCAATTCAAGTGGTGAGGGCAAGGCTTGGTTAAAAGAAGGGACTAATTTAAGTGAGGAAGCAACTAGTATAAGTATTGATAGCAATATCTGGATTTTGGGTAAATCCGGCAAAATTTACAAATATAACCGCGGAGTAAATGAAAAATTTGATATGAGTTCTTTTCCAAGCTTAAATTCAGCAAGAAACTTGAGAACAAGTGATAAAGTTGATTTTTTGGCTTATATAGCCGACGAAAATACAGTAGTAATTTGCGGTAAAGATGGTAAAATTTCTAGAAAGTATAATTTCGGAAAAGTTAAAATTAATGACATTGGAGTAGAAAACCAAAATAAGGCAATTTTAGTTTTAGCTGAAAACGGAAAAATTTATCGAGTAAAAAATTAATGAAATATTTTAATAGAGATTCACTAGACTACAATTTTAGCGATAAAATGGTGGCAGGATTGGTACTAAGTGGTTCTGATGCCAAGGCTCTCCGGGTCAACGGAGTCCAATTTAAAGGGGCAAAAGTAGAAGTGATTAATGGGATTCCAACAGTGTTAAATTTAGAGATTACACCATATAAATATAGCCAGAATCAGGAAAAGGATAAAAGTGGTGAAAGGAAATTACTATTAAATTCCAAAGAAATTGCCAAGCTGCAATCTTATCGGAATCAAAAATATATGATGATTCCCATTTCGATTTTTTTACAGGGAATTTGGTTTAAGATGGAGATTGGGATTGGGAGGAAGATGCGAAAGTTTGAAAAAAGAGAGAAGATAAAGACAGAAGAAATAAAAAGAGGGGTAAGAAATTAAATTTTGGAGGAGATGCCCGAGAATGACCCGGGGTCCGAAAGCCGACAAGGAAAAACGTCTACAAGCTTAAATTACTTTATCCTACGCCCTAAACAACTAAAATAAATGAAAAGTGTTGAGGTGTCGATTGTTGGGGACATTACTCCCCTCTTAATTTTTTAGAAAATCGAGATTCTAAAAACAGCATTCTGGTTTAATTTACACCTATTAATCCTCTCCAGAAAAGGAGACTAATCGATGTCTAACTTAGGCTTGCGCAAAAGCGAGATTTGCACCGAAAGTTGGAAGGTTTAAGTTCCAACCGTCAAATGCAGTCAAGATATTTTTCTTGGCATTATTTGTTTGACTCTGTTTTTCGACTCATGAATCAAAGTCGGCTTGCAGTTTTTCAAAGTACAACTCCGTCAAATCATTACATCTCCACGAAGTCATTAATTGTAACAATAATATCCTATAATTTCAAGACTACCGAGAAATAGACAGAGATCTATCCCGACGGTAGTTATCAAGCCAAACCCAAATTATTAAAGCCAGGATAAGACTGAAAACGGCACTAAATTGTTCAAAATAAAATTTTATAATCGAACCAATAAAAATGTTGACTAATAAGCCTAATTGATAAAACTTAATTCCTTTGACCGTTTTCTTTTTTAACCAAAAGAATAAACCAATGGCAAATAGCGTGGCCACAAACATTTCAATAATGAATTTTAGAGTAATCATATAAACATCAGCCCGGGAAAAAAAGTCATAATGGCTGTAATAGCGTTGGAGTAGACTGATTTTGTCGGAATTAAAAAGCAGCCTAATTGCATCGTATAGTTTGTCAAAAATATACCAAAAGCTATAAAAAAGTAGTCCGTTGAAAACGATTTTTTTCTTGAATAATCGGTTATAGGTGATTTGAAGTGAGGAGGCAATTAATTTTACAAAACTAAATTGGTGTCTGTCTTTTAGAGGAGTAATTGAGACAACTAGATACTTTAAATCCGCCAATATTTTTTTCTCAGCCAAGGAGGGAGCCATCTTTTCAAATCTATTAATTTTTAGTAATAATTCTTTTTTTTCACTTTTTTCCAAATCGTTATTAACAAGATCCTGACAATCTTCAAGTAATTCATGCCATAAAGCCTGGCGACTAGGAGAGGATTTTTTTTCTAAAATTCGGTACAAAACAAAAAGAAAAACAAAGGAAATATAAATAAAAATTATGGCCGGACGAAACCAATAATTATTATCCCGAGTGACATATTTTCCAATTTCATCGATAAACATTCCCCAACCGATTCCGGAAAATATTGATGCCAATTTGAGAGCATTTTTCCCATAAAAAATCAAAAAAATAATGGCTCCAATTAACATAGCCATACCACCCCAAAGGACATGGGCGATATGCCAATTTCCACGACCAATAGTGGGATTATTAAAGACAACCAAAAATAATCTAGTGGCGAATAAACTCAAAATTGCCCAAATAGCAAAATCCAATATTTGGCTCGAGGCATCTAAACGTTTCGTAAGAGACATAAGTTATTCTACAATCAAATAATGTCTTTGATAATCGATTGGTTGTTTCCGCGAAATTGTCTAGGCTGTCATAAGGGAAATAAATATCTATGTAGTCTATGTGAAAGTAAAGTGATGAACGGGGTGTTGCTTCGAAGGAAAAATTTTGAAGGTTTAATTTCTATATATAGATACGACGGGGTGATGAAGAAAATTGTAGAAAAAATTAAATATGAGTACCTAAAAGATGCTATCGAGGAAATGGCAAATTTGATGGCCAGAAAATTGTTAATAAACTATCCCAATATTGTCAAATACTGGCAAGAGGAAAACTTTGTATTGGTTCCAATTCCTTTATATTGGCAGCGCAAAAATTGGCGAGGTTTTAATCAAAGTGAGAAACTGGTTGAGACTTTAGCAAAAAATTTAAAACTAAAAGTCAGTAGCCAACTGTTAAATCGAGAAAGACAAAACAAAAACCAGGCGACAATAAAAAACCGACAGATTAGGCAAAAAAATATTGCCAATGCTTTTGGAATAAAAAAAGGAGAAATAATTCCTCAAAAAGTGATTTTAGTTGATGACGTGATTACTAGTGGAGCGACTATGTCTGAGGCACTGAAGACCTTGAGGGGGTCGGGGGTTGAATGTCTTTGGGGTTTGAGTCTGTGTGGAGGCCGGAAATAAGTCTTTCGTTTTTGATTTCCTCGGCGTCCCTTGGTAATTCAGGATTGTCACCATTTATGTTTTTGGGGGCATCGATGGGGGTGAGAGAACTAAGATAAAAATTTTCAACATAGAGACCATGTTGAGTCAGAGAATCGCGAAGCTCTTGTTTGACCTCATCCTCAATTAAGCTTCTATCGGTAGACAATGATTTAACTAAAGTGTGGTTGGTTAAAACTTTACGAATACGGCTACGAGTAACAGGTCGAACAACCTTGGAAACAAAGTTTTCACCAATATTTTGCCAAATTTCCGGTAACCTCTCGGTATCGAGCTTAATAAGGATAGTGGCCTCGACAGCGACAAATTTGTTATCAGCAGTGACAGCGTGAATTAATTCATCACCCATGATTTCTTTGTTATCTTTGACAAGAACGTCTTTGGAGATGGTGTATTCAATTAATTGAGCATTAAAAAGTTTGACACGATGAATGATGGGGATTTTGAAATGCATGCCAGGATACCAAACATTTTTCAAAACTCCACGAAAAATATCATAAATACAACCAACGTGTCCGGGTGGGACAGTAACTATAAAACCGCCGACAATTTCGTCAACGAAAAGTGAAACTAAAAGATTATCAATGGAAGCCATAATTTGATGGTGTAATTATATCAAGTATACGCCTTAAACGCTTTGGCAAGCCGGCTTAACTCGGCCTCAGGATCGGTGGCTTTGATAACATCGGTAGCCAATAAGAAACCTTTTGCGCCTAACTTTAGGCCAATTTCAATATCGTTTTCGGAATGAATTCCGGCACCGGCTAAAATTGGGATATCTTTATAAAAATCAACTATTTTTTTTATTAATTCAGGCTTTTCACTGGAAACAGATTTTTCCCGGTTACCTATCAATTCACTAGGTTCATAGGCAATCATGGTAGGTTTGATATTCTTTGCCCAGGAATTTACTTGCCCCCAGCTTTGAAGACAAACAATGGAAGTAAAGTCTTTGGGGATGGCGGCCAATAATTTTTTGATAGTTCCGGGTTTTAATCGATGTTCAGAATGATTAATCAGCGAGCCGGTAGCCCCGGCAAGTTTGGCCGGTTCAAGGCCAATATAACCGGTCCTAGCACCTTCGATTAAACCGTCAGTACTTTGGATTAGGAGATTATCTAGAGCGACTTCTTTTTTTATCCGGTAGACATCGAGAGCTGAAACAGCCGGAATAATTTTTACGCCGGTTTTTTCCATGACACTTTTACAAATTTTGGCGAGTTCTACTGATTTATCACCAAAAGTTTCCCGATAAATTTTAAAATTTATGATAATCATTTGAGATGATATTTTTGCACCACCTGGTTTAATCCATTCTTTAGGGAAACCATGATGGCAGTGGTATCACTATTATTAACAATTAAACTATTAATAGCGTCACTAAAATATTTACTTAGTTCAGAATTAAGACCGTCATCGTAAGTATTGGAGGCCAAATAACCACTCTCCGCGGTAGGGGCTGAGTCTAGGAATGCTTTAATTTTGGGATTAGTACTAATTTTTTCTGCCAAGGAAATACGGGGGTAAATTTCTCCGAAGCTACGAACCTGAGAGGCAGCAGTATACATTTTTTCCAGAGCATCTTTTGAGGCCATAAATTCGATAAACTTCCAAGCTTCTTTTTGATGTTTACTTTTAGTGTTGACGGCTTCAGCCCAATAGGTAGCCCAGTGGATATTGGTAAGGTTGGCAGAAGAATTAGCCGATGTTCCGGATATATCAGTTAGGGTTGGCAATTGAGGGACAGTGGTTATTTCAAAATTTAAGTTGGGATTTATATCCTGAATATTAAAAACCCGCCAGGATGGAGCCAGATAAAAGGCCAATTTACCATCAGCAAAAAGTTGAGTGGAATGAGGGAGGGTTTCGTCCCAAGTTTGGTATTTACTACGAAAATTAACGTAGTAAGAGAGGACGTCTTTTATTTTGGCATCATTATCAGGAGTGTCTTTGGTGATATCAGCACCATTTTGTTTGAGTAATAAACCTAAAATATCGCTCCAGTGATCTACATTATCAGTTAGACCCATAGCAACCCCGGCAATTTGAATATTCCCCTGTTCGTCACGAACAGTCAATTTAGCAGCGGTAGTTTGAAGATCCCACCACGATTTGGGAAGTTCGACTCCGCCTTTTTGGACCAGATCTTTATTATAAAAAAGAGCTAAACCGTCATACATCAGGGGAACGGCATAATACGAGTTGCCTATTTTTAGGTCTTTTTTGTAGACATTATAAAAATCTGATTCGAGATTCAATGCAGTCACGGTACCTTGGGGAACCGGGGCAACCATATCATTAAACATTGGTAACCAGGAACTGTGAATGCGAAAAATATCCGGGACTTCATCAGTATCGGGATCTTTGGCTAAACGACCGGCTAAACGACTACGATAATCGGTTTTATCATTCTTTTTATAATTTACTTTAATTTCAGGATTTTTGGTTTCAAATTCGGAAATTAAACCCTGAAGAACACTGGAATCCTCCCATAACCCCCAATAAGTGATAGTAACCGGGGTAATCTTTTTGTTGGAAAATTTTGGAATAACAAACTTAACGACAACAAATATCAAAGCAATAATAATGATTCCTATCAAAGCAAAAATAAAATATGGTGGAGATTTTGGTTTCGGTTTTGAAGTCTGGATAGGAGCAGTGACCACAGCCTCAGTAACAGGATTAGACTCCGGAGTCTGACTAGGACCATTTGAAATGACTTCGTCGGGAACATTGACCCGACGGGGTGGTAATGGAGATTTAAAATCGTTTGCGTCCACAGACTATTATAACTGGATAAAAGGGAAAAAATGAAGTAAAATGTGGCCCATGAATTCGATATCAATGGCAATATTAGCTTCTATCTTGATGAGTATGATTTCTTTGGTGGGAGTAATTTTTTTTAAAGTTCGCAAAAAGGTCCTAAAAGAAGAATTGTTGGCAATGGTGGGATTGGCAACCGGGGCACTGTTGGGTGATGCTTTTTTACATTTAATTCCCGAAGCAGTGGAAATGGTAAATCCAAACGAAGTGGGAATGTGGGCAATCGGAGGAATAATGATTTTTTTTATATTGGAAAAGTTTTTAAAATGGCGACATTGTCATGACGTTGATTGTCATGAAGAAAGTCAACTGGCTTTGATGAGTTTGGCGGCAGATTCGATACATAATCTAATTGACGGATTAATAATTGGGAGTAGTTTTATGGTAAGTATTCCCCTGGGAATAGGCACCTCACTGGCGGTATTAATGCATGAAATACCCCAAGAAATCGGAGATTTAGCAATATTGGTACATAGTGGTTTGACGTTGAAAAAAGCAACTATGATGAATTTTTCATCGGCGTTTTTTAGCTTATTGGGGGTAATATTGGTGTGGATAGTGGGGAGTAAAGTTAACATTTATGGACAACTGATGGGATTGACAGCAGGAGGTTTTGTCTATTTAGCGGCTTCGGATTTAATACCAGAATTGCATCGACATCAAAGTAAAAATCGAGATAGTTTTTGGCAATTAATTACTGTAACTTTGGGTATAGCTATAATGTATTTTTTGATATGATAGTGTCATGAAGTTGAGAGTTTTTACCGATGGTGGTGCCAGAGGAAATCCGGGAATTGCCGGTTATGGAGTACACATAGAAGATGAAAATAGAAAATTAATTTTTGAAGAAGGGAAATTTTTAGGAATAAAAACAAATAATGAAGCTGAATATATGGGTTTAATTGGGGCTTTGACCTGGGTTGAAGAAAATGCAGCTAATCAGGAAATTGAAATAAATTCTGACTCCCAGTTATTAGTGAGACAGATGAAGGGGATCTATAAAGTAAAGGCAGAACATCTGAAAAAACTCTGGACAGTAGCGACTAGTTTGTGTCAAGGAAAAAAAATTGAATTTAAAGAAATCAGAAGAGAATATAATTCTAAAGCCGATGCGTTAGCAAATTTGGCTATGGATAGAAAAAAATGAAAAATAAAATTTTGATAGGCATTGGGGTTTTATTTTTACTAGTGGTGGGCTTGTTGGCACCATTGATTTTTGGTTTTGGGAAAACCGGAAAGGGGACAAGTGTTTTGGGAAAAGACTATTCCCTACTCTCTAAAAAACAAATCGAAAATAAATTATTGACTGAATTTCCAATGGAAGGAAGGTTGAAATTAATTGACGGCGAAAGAATTTTTACAGTTGATTTAGCTTCCATATCGGCAAAAATTGATACCGGTGAAACTGCTTCAAATTTATTATTTAGAAGAATAAAGCAGGGGGTGGGAAAATACATAAAAGCATTTTTTGAGAATATAGATTTTGAACTGGTAATTAAAAGTGATACCGACAAAACCAAACAAATTGTAGATGATATTGCCTCGCAAATTGATAAACCATACATACCTTCAGAAATTGTACTTAATGGGACCATGAGTGTAAAAGATGGACAGATAGGGAGAAAAACAGATCAGGGTAAGCTATTAAAAGTTATCCAGGAAAAATTACAAAGATATGAAATAAATTTGGGGACAAAGATCCCAGTAGAAGAAGTCGGTAAGTTACCAAATGATGAAGAAAAAAAAGATGCCATGGAAAGAGCAAAAAAGTTAGTGGGGAAAACTGTGAAGTTTAAAGATACTGAGGTGGAAACCAGTGTTGATGATAAAACACTGGTTAGCTGGGTTGATTTTGGTGGAGGGAGTCAACAAATTAAAATAAGTGACTATGTGGAAAATTTGAGTCAAAGTTTAAAAAGAGAACCTCAGGATGCTTCTTTAAAATTTGAAAACGGTAAAGTACTGGAATTTCTACCCGATAGACCGGGATATTATCTTGATACTGAAAAGATGAATAATAGTATCATGAGGGATTTCCCTACCTGGGAAACATCAACAGAAAAGCTAATTACCGTTGAATTGCCTTTGGTAAAAGCTGAGGCAAAGATAAAAAATAGTGAGGTAAATGATTTGGGAATAAAAGAATTATTGGGCCGAGGAACATCTAGTTTTAGACACAGTAGTACGATTAGAAATTTTAATGTTGAGAAAGGAGCATCGATTGTAAATAGAGTTTTAGTTGCTCCTGGAGATACTTTTTCCTTTATAAAAAACTTAGGAGAAGTCAGTTTAGAAAATGGATTTAAGAAAGCCTATGTAATTAGGCAGGGAAAAACTGAGCTTGATGTTGGTGGGGGAATTTGTCAGGTATCGACTACCCTATTTCGAGCTATGTTGGACGCTGGCCTAAATATAACCCAAAGACAGGCTCATGCATATAGAGTCAGCTACTATGAGGAAGACACAAAACCAGGTTTTGATGCGACGGTGTTTATTCCCAACCCCGACTTAAAATTTATAAATGATACCGGTCATCATGTATTGATTCAAAGTTATTATGATGGCACAAACAAAAAATTGACATATGAAATATATGGGACATCGGATGGCAGAAAAGTAGAAATCAGCAATTACAAACAATGGGGGGCAGCACCGCCGCCACCGGATGTGTGGATTGATGATCCAACTCTTCCCGCCGGAAAAGTGGTTCAGGATGAACAGAGAATCCCCGGTCTTAAAACCGCTTTTGACTGGACAGTTACTAGAAACGGAGAGGTAATAAATCAAAAAACTTTTACCAGTAGTTATGTCCCTTGGGCGGCAGTATACAGAAGAGGGACGGGTATTTAAGATATAATTGGTCATGAAATACGCAATCGTAACCGGATCTTCAACAGGAATCGGAAGAGAGGTTAGTCTTGTATTAGCAAAAAATGATTTTGAAGTGGGACTGGTAGCTCGAAATCTTGACGGGTTAATTGAAACTAAAAAAATGATTGAAGATATTGGTGGGGTGGCAAAAATTTATGAATGTGATTTATCAAATTTTGATGATGTTGATGATTTTATTGAGGATATTAAAGATCAAACAAATCATCTAGATTTGATAGCCAATATTGCTGGAGTTTGGCATGGTAAAGATGGTGTTTTTGCAGGGATTGATTTTGAAAAATTTGAAGAAAAAGTTTTAAAAGATACGATGGAAGTAGGGATAGTCTCACCAATGTTGATAGTGAGCAAATTATTACCATTAATGACCGGTGGTGACATCATAAATTTATCAGGAACATTTGAAAATGGCGGTAAAGGTTGGCTACCCTACTATGTGTCAAAAAGGGCAATTGAAGATTTTACAATCGGACTAGCTGATGAATTAAAAGAAAAAAACATCAAAGTAAATTGTGTGTCACCATCAGATACCGCTACGGAAAGCTATAAAAAATTTTTTCCACAATATATTGACGAGTCGGTTGAACCAAAAGAAATTGCTAAAAAATTTATAGAAATAATTAATTCAAAAGACACGGGAAAAGTTTTTGTAATAAAAAAAGATAGAGAAACAGTAGAGGGTTTTCACCAATAGTGTTATTTTCTAGTAGCCAAAATGTAGGTATTTTCTAAAAGAGAAGCAACGGTCATAGGACCAACACCACCAAAGGTAGGAGTAATATAGGCCGATCTCTTGGACACATTTTCAAAATCGATGTCACCACCACCGACATCAATAGCAACAACACCATCCTTGACCATATTGGCGGTAATTAGATTTTTTACTCCGGTGGCGGAAACTAAGATGTCGGCCTGACAGGTCATTTCTGATAAATTTTTTGTATGACGATGACAGAGAGTTACGGTAGCATGACGAGCATTAAAAAGAGCTAACAATGGTAAACCGACAATGGGACTGTCATTAACCACGACAACTTTTTGACCATCGATTTTAACCTGATATTGATCAAGGAGACGAATAATACCAATAGCAGTAGCAGGAGCAATAGCATTCTCATGCTGTTGAAAGAGAAGACCCAAATTGATGGAAGTTAAACCATCAGCATCCTTTTCCGGTAAGATATTGTTTAAAATTGTTGAAGAATCGGATATATTTGGAATAGGTAACTGAACAAAAAATGATGAGGTTTCGGGATTTAAATTTAGAGCAGAAATGACTTTGATAATTTCTTCTGGAGAAGTGTCCTGAGGAAGGTGGTAAAAATGGCCACCAATACCAATTTCTGAGGCCTTTTTTTGTTTTAATTCTACATATTTTATCGAAGACGGATCGTTGCCGACTAAAATAATATCGAGATTTATGGGGGAAGAAAACTGAGAGATTTTTTCTTTTAGATTAGAAAGAATATTTTTTGATAAAGTTTTTCCGTCCAAAAGAATCATAATTTATGGTAACACAGTTAAAATTTCACTACCAGTAGGAGTGACAAGAATAGTGTGTTCGAATTGAGCTGAGAGTGATGAATCACGGGTTCTGATAGTCCAGCCGTCATTAGCATCCATATAGACTCGCCACTCTTTGGAGGCATTAATCATTGGCTCGATGGTAAAAATCATACCAGCTTTAAGTAAGAGATGATTTTGTGGAGAATTATAGTGAAAAACAAAAGGATCTTCATGAAATTTCAGACCAACACCATGACCACCTAGATCACGGACGATGGAATAACCAAAGGGGGTAATGTAATTTTCAATAACCCGACCGACACACTCATTTAAATATTTACCAGGTTTAACCGATTTAATAGCTAAATTCATGGCATTTTTAGTGCGGTCAATAAATAGCTGAGTATCTTTGGAAATTTTTCCAACTGGATAGGTAGCAGAAGTATCACCATAATATCCGTTTAAAATAGTAGTGATATCGATATTGATAATATCCCCTTCTTTTAATATTTCTTTTTTGGAGGGAATACCATGACAAACAACATTGTTAATAGAGGTACAAATACTTTTAGGAAAACCGTTGTAATTGAGTGGAGCGGGAATAGCACCGTGGTGAATAATATATTCGTGAGCTTTTTGATTTAAAATTTCAGTAGAAATATCAGCTTTGATAAAAGAGGCAGTGTACTTTAAAGTAGCAGCGGCAAGTTTTGACGAGGCACGAATTCCTTTAATTTCAGCGGAATTTTTGATTAAAATCACAGGCAATTATACCCCATTTTTGACGATAATTTGACAAATGGGGTAAAATATAGGTAATGAAAAATACCATTGTTGCGGTTTTGGCATTGACAGGACTATTTTTTCTTTTAGTTAAACAGTCTTTGGCGCTGGTACCAATTCAAATTCAAAAGAATGATTTTGAGATTAAGGTAACTTTGGTACCGACGGCTACTCCAACTCCATTGATTTTTCATAAAATTGATCCAAATATTGATTTTAAATTAATACCCACAAGTGTCCAAACAGCCAAATCAACAGTTACTCCAAACCCTACACAGGAAACAAAATTAACAGTAACTCCAGAAGTGACACAAAAGGTGACCGCACCCGAAGAAAAAGTAACAGTAGCTCCAAGTAATAATCCGGAACCAAGCGTGGTGGCGACGGAAAAAAGTGAAAACGGGATAGATATGAAGAGTTTGTTTATCGGAATTACCCTAGGACTATTGGTGCTAATTATCGTGATTCAACTTTGGCCGAGGAAGAAAGAAGATCAGTAAGTTTGACAAAAACAAAGCCTTTGTTTTGGAGATGGTCGATTATTTGAGATAAAACATTGACGGTTTCGGGTGAGTTTTTACCGCCATTAAAGTGAAAAAGAATTATTGAACCGTTTTGAACATTGTTTTGGACCTGATTGACAATAGATTGGGCGTTAAAATTAAAAGCATCCCCAGAATTAACATCCCAGTCAACAACACTTAAACCATAACTATTGGCCAATTTAACATCTGAATCGGTGTGACAACCACCAGGGAAACGAAAAAATTTTGGGGTTAGACCGGTGTATTTTTTTATTACTGCCTGAGATTTATCAAATTCACCATTTTTACCCCATGATGGGACAGAGGGAAGTTCATAACAATTTTTAGTAAAACCAGGATGAGAATAACTGTGGTTGGCAATTTCAAACAAAGGATTTTTGGCTAGGGAAGCAGCAATGTCCGGGTAAGTTTCAACCCACATTCCGGTCATAAATATAGTAGCTGGTACTTTTTTTTGTTTAAAGATATCAACTATTTTTGGGTCATACCAAGACTTGACTGCGCCGGTAATCAATTCATGTTTCATGAATGGAGTCATATCAGCATCAAAAGTAAGCGCAATTTGTGGGAGCTGACGAGAGGCGTGACTAATTTGGGGAATAAAGGAAAAATTTTGACTAGATGGCGATATGGCTTGTCCTTTTAAAATTGGGTGATGATAATAAAAGAGTACAAGAAGATAGAGAATCAGAACAATGGACAAAATAGGGGCAAATAAATTAATTATCCAAGCGGACTTTTTTGAGGAAGAAAATAACATACTCAGGAAAGAAAACAGAGACGATCTTCAAGCTTGGAAACCAAATTTTGATGAGAGCGTAAATATTCGATAATAACATCCTGGGCTGAGGTGGAAACGACTTTTGAGGGACCATCAGAAAGTAATTCCGCCTCCGTCAGATTAAAATATGGAGTGCAGTTGTGATAGTGATATCCCTGTAAACATATTGTATAAAGATTTTTTTCTACTATTGTTTTTTGGTTGATGGTTAGGGTTTCTAATGTTTTTGTTTTTTCATTATATACAGCTTTAATTCCGGAATTAACCTGATAACACTCCCCTTCACCGTTTCGATTTTCGGGTCGCATAATATGGGAAAAAATCTTTTTTAATTTAGCACCGGTAATAGTAAAACGGGTCAGAGTATCGTTATAAGGAAAACAGCACATTAAATCATTTAGGGTGACAACCGGACCCATTTCTTTGACGCGAATCGAACCACTACCAACAAAGGTAACATCGGAGGTGGCACAATCAGTAAAGGCATCGGCAAATAAATTTCCCAAAGTAGTTTCAATCTCCCGAGCAGGATGAGTCAATTTTTCAGAGAATTTTGTCAAAATGGCAGAATATTTGGCATCAACTTCGGATTTAAAACTACTAATAAATTTTAAAAGATTTTCGTCTGGAGCAACAATATCACTGGTAATTGGGATTAATTGCCACTTACAGTCAACAATACTATTGGTATCGTCATCAACGACAATATCGAAACGACCAACCTGATTGGTAGTAGTCCCAGCCTGAACGATGGGGATATTGTTGACCACAACTGGTTTTTCCAAAAACGTATGGGAGTGACCACCAATAATTAAATCGACGCCCCATTCGGGTTTTAAAAGCTTAGCCAATTCCTGATCAGAATCAATACCAATATGGGTTAATAAGATAGTTAAATCAATATCATCATTTTTATAAGCATTACAAATTTTGCCAACTTCGCTACTGGCTTCCTCCAGAGAGACAAAAGAACCAATTAATTTGTCCTGAGAAATAGAATCAATAACTTTGTCAGTAATAATGCCGGTAAATAATATTTCCATACCGGCTTTTTTAATAATTTTATAAGGATTCATCAGTCGACGATGATAATTTTTTACATAGAGATTGGCATTTACTATGGGAAAATTGGCCATCTTTTCTAAAAATAAAAGATGAGGTAGACCATAATCAAATTCGTGATTACCCAAAGCAACAACATCGGGAGCTAAAAAATTCATGATTTCGATAGTGGAAATTCCTTTGTATTCGGTGTCAATCAGTGAACCCTGAACCATATCACCACTAATGACATATAGAACATTTTCTTCTTCAGAGCGGACTTTATTGATATAAGCAGAGAGCAAGGCGAGACCACCAATGGTTTCACCTTTTTTACCGCCAACTTCGGCGAGAAAATCGCCATGCATGTCGTTGCTATGAAGGATAGTGAATTTTTTAGTAGACATATAGGTTTACTGAAGTTGATTAAGTCTTTCTATTAATGATTCGTCTATTTCTATGGAGCCGATTTTTTCTATTTTAGCAAGTTTTTCATAATTTCTGTCACCGGGAACTGTGATTCTGGTACCATCTGCCGCTTTTTGATTTCTGATTTCCTGACACATATCAGAAACTGATTTTTTAAATTTATTTATATCAGTAAGACTGGCAATATCAATGGCAATTATTAATCCCCCATGTTCATTTAAAATATATTCAGAACTCATTTCAGTGGAAAGAAAGCTTCTAACAAGTGAACCAGTAAGTATCTCAACAAGCAGGACTAAAGCATAACCTTTATAACTTGCCCCTAATGGAAGTAAATTTACACAACCATCTTCTGTGGTTGCTAGTTTCGGATCGTTTGTTGGTTGACCGCTACTATCAACGGCGGAATTTGGCTTTAAAAGAGAATTATTATTTTTGGTATTTCGATATTCAAAAAAGGGAATATTGGAGGTAGCCATGTCCACAATAATTGGCTTATCAAGAGTCGGAATGGAATATGATAGAGGATTAGTCCCAAATATACCCTTGGTTCCATTAAAAGGAACTACCGAGTCAGGTCCACCATTAAAAAAACAGATACCAATTAAATCTCTTTTACTCAGGGCATCGGTCCATAAATTTAAGGTGTGAATACCGCCAGAGTTATTAATGCCCAACATTGAAATACCGTTGATCTTGGC
>CAZKWZ010000011.1:16824-22951 GCA_964556795.1 uncultured Gammaproteobacteria bacterium
TTCAAAAACATCAGCGCCAACCATATCGAGAGCAGCCTGATCAATAGCAATGGGATTATCAGAAAATAGGATACCTTTGTCTGGGGCCAATAAGTCCCAAGTTTTATCCCAACAATCACACTCTCGGGCAATTTTTTGAAGAAAACTTAGATAAAAAGTTTTGGGAGGCAAATTGTTAATACAAGCAGCAGCACCTTGGGCAAGTAAATCATCAAGAAAAGCTACTTTGGGAGTCAAAGACTTAGTCGGACAATGGAGTTCACAAAGAGAACAGCCAAGACAGGCATTAAAATCAACCACGGGACGATTGTTTACCATGGTAATAGCTTGTGAGGGGCAAAGACGGGCACAAGTACCACAACCAGTACAGGTTTCTCCGTGAAAAACTGGTTTAGAACCGTCATGGACAGCCTGTTTTGATTCGGGCATAAGGCCACCCATACCAAAATTTTTAATGGCACCGCCAAAGCCACAACAAGCGTGACCTTTGAAGTGGGAGAGAACTAAAAGATTTTTAGTTTCAATCATTTCCCGACAAACTTTGACAGTAAGATCCTTGGTTTTAATTTCAATAAAGTGATCAGAAACAAGACAGGGAGCTAATTTATCAAAGCCACGCTCATGAATAAGTTGTTGATAGCCAGCTACAGTGTGACGAGGAGAATCGTAGGCAACGGGAGTATCAAAAAGAGTTGGTCTTAGACCTAAAGATTTTAAAGCAGAAATGACGGGAGCAATATCTTCGGGACTAAAGGCATTTTGATTGCCCGGCTCACCGAAATGAATTTTTATCAAGATATCCTGATTTTGGGGATAATATGATGAAAATATGTCATGGGAGACTGATTCTAATTTGGTTTTATCTTGAAGATATTTTACGGTAGTCATATTTTTTATTTTTCAACTTTCATAACTTTTTCCGGAACCGTAGCATCAAGATTGACCTTACTATCGGTCAATGTCAGTGAGCGGACCTGAAGATTTGGGATGGAATTTAATTTTTTGGTGGCATAATCATTGAGAGCACCGATATTTTCGCCAACATATTTTTGAGGGACCAGAATACGACCAATTTCCAAAGAGAAAATATTAAAGTTAACCTGATTATTGGTAACAACCAAAGTACCTTTGGCATAAAATGTGGGATTGGCGTTGATGTGAAATTTCTCAATGGCTTTTTGGACATCTGCGGTGGGAGTGGTCAAAGAGACATAGGTAATAAAATTTTTGATATTTAAAATACCAGAGGCTTCACCGGTACCGTCAGGATTTATTTTAATCTGAACATTAGAAAGCGGAGCATAAACATATTTATCGGCGTTCAGATAAGCAGTAACTTCACTAGAGTTTAAAGAAACTTTACTTTCCTTTTTACCGGAAAATTGGAGGGTATCCTTTATTGTGGTAGTGGCTGATATTGGGATTACCTCAGTACCAATTTCCTGATGAGTCTTGGTGTAATCAGCCTGAGTATATTTGACACCTAAATCGCGGGGAGAACCCATAAGGAAAAATTTGAAGATTATAACTGGAACTATAAGTACAATGACAATCAGGGCAAAGAAAAAACCTGCGATGAATTTCATATGTGATTATTTTATCACTTGACAGAGTCACTAAACTAATACTACACTAGTAGTAGTTATGAAAACACTAAATATTGTTCCCCTACCTTACGCTTACGAAGAATTAGAACCGGTAATCTCGAGAAAGATTATGGAGCTACACCACGACAAACATTATGCGGCTTACGTAAATGGAGCCAATGCTGCCTTGGAAAAAAATGAGAAAAACCGGGAAGTGATGAGGGATTTTTCCTTTAATTATAATGGTGCAAAGATGCACGAAATTTTCTTTGCTAATATGAGAAAAAGCAAAGAAAATAACCTACCACAAGGAGAAATTCTAAAAAGGATAATTGAAAATTTTGGAAGTTTTGAAAATTTTCAGAAAGAATTTACAACAGCAGCAGCAAGTGTCGAAGGTTCCGGCTGGGCAGTATTGTGGAAAGACAAAGAAAAAAACTTGGTGATAGGACAACTGGAAAAACACAACTTGTTGGGGATTAATGGGAGTGAGGCAATACTAGTTTTAGACGTTTGGGAGCATGCTTATTATTTAGATTATCTGAATAATCGGGCAGAATATATAAAACAATGGTGGAATGTAGTAAACTGGGATGATGTGGAACAACGATCCAAATAAAACCGCCTGGAAAGGAAATGTGGGGGCATGGTATAAAAAAAGTGTCGGAGTTGAGGGTAGTTTTTATCATCAGCAAATAATTTTGCCAAACACTTTGCGATTATTAAATTTAAAAAGTGGGGAAAAACTATTGGATCTGGGCTGCGGGCAAGGAATTTTGGGAAGAAAAGTGGAAAATGAGTATTTAGGGATAGATTTATCGGATAATTTAATTGACGAAGCAAAAAATCTCGATAGAAACTCCAAACACAATTATGTTTTAGGAGATATTTGTAAAGAGCTAAGTGTTCATCAAATTTTTGATAAAGGAGCGATGATTTTAGCGTTACAAAACGTAAAAAAACCATTTTTAGTTATCAAAAATTTTTCGAATTTGTTAAAAAAGGGCGGAGAATTGGTGTTGATACTAAATCATCCGGCATTTAGAATTCCAAAACACAGTGACTGGGAAGTAAAAGATAACAGACAATACCGGATCATGGATAACTATATGTCTACTTTGGAAATACCCATAGAATCCAGTCCATTTGATAAAAAAAATAATCAAATTTCTTATAGTTACCATCATCCCCTATCGACATTTTCCGAAATGTTGTTTGATAATGGATTTTTTATCGAGAAAATTGAAGAGTGGATTTCCCCAAAGAAATCCGAAGGAGGTCGAGCTAAAATAGAAGATAGAGCCAGAGCAGAGTTTCCTCTGTTTTTAGCAATTAAGGCAATAAAAAATGGATAAAAAATATATTTATTGGTGGTCAGGAGTGGTAATTGTTATAGTGGCACTGGTGGCTTTTTTAGTAGTTGATAGTAGAACCCAACTTAGGAACCAACAAATGTGTCAGTCCCTAAGAATCAGACCTTTAAATGAAAAATTTTTTCACTGGGAAGGGATTTTAGATTTGAATAGTAGAGCTGAGTATCAACCAAAGTGTATTTAAGGCATTAGCCAGGGTTGGGTATTAAACTTTATTTCGATAGGAAAGAGTTTGAGGTTTTCGAGTTTGGTTTTAGAAAGGGTTAATCTGGCAATTTGGGAATGAGAAGTTTCATAGGACCAGGACTGATCAAATATAAAATTACCAAATGAATAAAAAATAGGTTTTTCCTTATAAATTTCATAACTTTGCCAAACATGAGGGTGATGGCCATGAATAATGTCGGCCCCCGCGTCAACCAATTGATGAGCTAAAGAAACTCGCCAGGTTTCAGCCTGAGGAAGATATTCGTTTCCCCAATGAATTGAGACAACTAACCAGTCAACATCGGAATTATATTTTTTAACATCATTAATTAAAACAGCTGGGTTTAGTTTGGGGTTGGTGATAAAGTCATAACCTAAAAATCCAAAACTAATTCCATTAATATTTTGGCTTGTAAATTCCGGAAAAGATTGAATACTGTTGTCCTGAAGATATTTTTTGGTTTGACTTAAACCATCCAAACCATAATTTAAAATATGATTGTTGGCAATATTTAAAATAAGTTTATTTTCCTTTAAATAGGGTATAAATTTGGTATCACCACAAAAAGTAAAAGTGCCGGTTTTTCCCAAGGGACAATCAGTAATAATTGGACTTTCAAGGTTGGCAAGATTAAAATCGTTTTCCTGCAACCAAGGTGATATTTTTTGGAAACTCCAGGAAAAATCACCTTTATCCCTGGCGGTAGAAGTAATAAAACGACCAAGACCAAGGTCACCAACTAGACCAATGGTAAGGGTAGGAATAGGGGTTGGGGTGGGAGCAAGTATAATGGTAGGTGAGATTAAGCCTCCTTCACTAAAGTTTCGGCGGCCAAGGGGAGATAAAAGGGTTTTAGGAGAAAAAATAAAATATAATAGGAGCAGGAGAATGATTGAGACAAGAAAAAAAATAACTATTTTGACAATAATGATAGCTAGCGGCCTATTTTTAGGAGCTTGTGGCATAGATAAATCAGGAGTGGAAATAGTCTCTGAAAACACAGCTAAAGTATACCTTAACGGGAGAGAAAGTGGAAACACACCATATAAAAATAACACCCTGAAACCGGGAGAAATTGATATAAAGCTGGTTGACAATAAAGGGAGTTCCTGGGAAAGGAAAGTTAAACTTGAAAGCAACGTAACCTCGGTGATTAACTGGAGTTTTGATGAAAATAAAGATAGTGGCTACATCTTATCAATGGAAAAGAGTGGTGGTAACCCAAGTATCTTGGTTAATTCAAATCCCAACGGAGCAATGGTTTATCTGGATGGGGAACTAAAAACCAGTAGTCCGGCAAAGATAGAAAATATTGAGGAGGGTGACAGAAAATTATCAATAAGTTATCCCGGATATAAAGGGGTAAATTTAATTGTCAGGGCGGTAAGTGGTTATCAGCTAGTGGTTGACGTAAAACTAGAAAAAGAAGTCCGGGAGAATAATATAAATATTATCAGTCCAGTGCCAACAAAAAGTCTAGGAAGTAGGGTAAAAATAAAGGATACTGAGACCGGTTGGTTAAGAGTGCGCGACGCATCAAGTAACAATGGTAGTGAAATCGGAAAAGCTAAACCAGGAGAAACATATGATCTAATAAATGAGGTAAACGGTTGGTACCAAATTAGTTATAACGGAAAAGAAGGCTGGGTTTCAACTAAATACGCCGAAAAAATTTTAGAGTAATACCAAAAAAGAGAATAGCCAGGCCAACAAAAACATAAAATTTTTGTTGACTGTTGAGAAAAAGTGAGAGTAAACCCAAGACAAGGCTTAGGCTCCAGTAAAAAATTGAAATGCGGCGTCGGCCCCAACCAAGTTTAAGTAACTGATGGTGAAGATGATTATTATCAGAAACAAAGGGAGATTTATGATGAAGCAAACGGTAAATTAAAACAAATATAGCATCAAGCATGGGGATACCTAAAAGAAATATTAATGTCGCCAGCTTGGCGCCAGAAAGAATGGATAAAATTGCTAACAGTAAACCTGCCAAACTTTTTCCACTATAACCAGGCATAATTTTTTGGGGATAGAAATTCCAAGGGAGAAATCCTAAATAGGCACCTGCAACAGCAAAAGCTAAAATTATCACCGGCCATTGGGTAATATCACCGGAATACCGTAAAGCCAGGATACCAATAAATATGGCTGAAATAGAGACAAAACCAGGAAGTTGCCCTTCAACACCGGCAGCCCAGCCAACAAAATTCATACACCAAACAATCCAAAAGACCGCTATAAGATCAGCTAAAATCCAAATTGAGTGTGGACCAAGTAAATTAAAATGAAATTGAGGCTGGGAAAGATCAAAAACCCCACCAAAAGGATTGGATAAATAGGCAATGCCAATACCGGAAGCGACGACAATTAATGCGGTAAGAATATTTGTAAATAGCCTAAATATAGGACTAATATCTTTGACATCGTCTATGAGACCAATAACTAGAGTAAAAAGGGAGGCTAAAAGAATCCCTAAAAGATGTTTATCGAGAGGTAAAAATATGAGTGAAGTAATAAAAATACTAACAAAAATAACTAACCCCCCACCCCGAGAGACAGTGCTAACAGCAGTGGCATTGCCACTTTTTTTTTGTTTAAGCTGAGGATTTTCTAGCCAATTTTTCGATCGAAAATACCCGATAACCAAAGGGGTTACAAAATAGGAGATAAGAATTGAACAAGTTAGAATTAATAAAAGATGAAGAAACATTAAATAACAAGACTAATAATTTTTATAACGGAGACAGCTGAAAATAGAGAAATTATAAAAGCAAAAACAACTAAAAGCTGCGATAACAATAGTTTCCTTTGGTGATAAAAAATAGCTAATAGATAGTTTATTAAAAGAGTAATTAGTGAAAATAAGGGCAAAATAAAAATTGACGAGGTTGAGGCAAGCCAGGCACTGCCCCAAGGTTTAGAAAAATATAATGGTATTTCTGGAGAGAGTTGGTTATAAA
>CAZKWZ010000012.1:0-16416 GCA_964556795.1 uncultured Gammaproteobacteria bacterium
ATAATTATATCACTCCAATTTCTAAATTCAACGAGAAGACAGCCCAAAACAAATACACATTGGTTACATATCTGTAAATTTAGTTATAGAAAATATGTTGGATATAACGCAGAAAATTACTCTCTGGGTGTTACCGTTTCCCAAAACAGCCCCGTCGCCCCCACCCCACTACTACCATCGACTTGTAAATTCAAGCTGACTCCGATTGATTCAATTTCTGATCCGCTACTCATATTACACCACATAAAGTTATTACAATTTATTGCTTTTACTCCACTTTCCAAAAAATTATAGGTCCCTTCGGCCGATACCGAGGCCACCTGACCACCAACGCCATCACAGAGTAGGGTAGTGTAGCCACCATCTTTGGTCTCAAAACTGATTGAATTTCCTACCGCACTACTGGTTGGACAATTTATTGTTCCCATTTGAGCGTTCAAAATATTATTTCTCACCTCATCTAAAACAAAAGCTGCCTTTGAAGACAAAATTCGATTACTTTCAGTCATATTTTTCGCTTTAAAGGACATCGTCATTACTCCCACTACCGAGGTCATTAATACTCCCAAAACTCCAATAGTTACCAATATTTCGATTAGTGTAAAAGCTTTTTTCATTATCTTTTACTAAAAAAACGACTAACTGATGTCGTCTGAGGGTCTTTTCCCGGCCAATCGACTGTAACAATCACCTCCGCACAATTTATTTTTCCAGAATCACCACACCCCGGATAGTCAGCATTACCACTAATATTTGTATAACCAATAGAATAAGTATAGCCCTCAAAACCATCCCTGGTTAAACCACTGACTCCGTTATTCTCATATAACCAAAAATGCTCCGGATCATTTTGACTTTTTGATACTAACTCTTCGGTCAAGATGTTTATCATCTCAATCGCTTTTTTTCTATCAAAACCGACTCGACGATTATTTACCCCCATGATTATCAAGATAACTGCCCCTCCCAACAACATCCCTAAAACTCCGATTGCAAAAACTGATTCCACAATACTTTGAGCTTTTTTATATTTTTTTGTCATAATTAAAAGATACCAACTAAATTTATCTGTCCCAAAGAACTAACTTCCAACTTTCCGTAATTAGTAATGTCACTATTTGCCTTGACATAAAAAGTTGCCTTTTCACTGTCACCGTACATAGTCCCCGCATTGTCCTTTGATAATTTGCCACTCCCAGCCCAAAAATACAATACTGCCGGAGTGCTGCCAACTCCAATTTCGGTTGAGGTTACAACAGTAGAAAAATAACTATCACCAACTCCATTGGCATCAGCTACTAAATATTTTCCATCAATCAACTGTAAACGGACATACAACAATTCAGTTTCACCGGAGCCCACCGGCAACTGCCTAGTTTTGGCAAAATTTTGAGATAACCTTACCGCTGAAGTTACCTCCTCAATCGTTTTATTTAATTTTTGTCGGGAACTATAACTATTTAGGCTTATCATCACCCCACCGGAAATAAAAGCAATAATCGATACTGCCACCATAATCTCAATCAAGGTATATGCTCTACTCATTAATAAAACTTTACCACAAACTAAGGACTAGTTACTTGATATGCTGTCGTTCCCAAATCTGATGAACTTGCATCTTCCAGAATGGCATCAATCGTATATTTATAGCCACTATTCATTTGAGTATATGTATAAATCGCCTTTGTTTTAGGATCTTTTGGTAATGATGGCATATAGTTTGGTACTAAATCAGAGCTGGCCGCCGGATAAGTTGTTCCGATTTGTTTAATCATTTCCAATGCAATTCTCATCTTTTCCAAATCAGAAATTCTTCTCGAATCACGCGATCTTTTGTTAACACTAGTAAAACTCACCACCCCCACTACACTCAATACCGCGATTATAGTCACCACCACAATCAACTCAATAAAAGAAAAGGCTCTTTTTTTCTGATTCATTTTTATTGTTGACTTTTAACACAATAATAAGCTCCACTATCAGCAAAAGCAGCACAGGTAGCATCAGCCGAATTACCAGCTGAACTATTATCCATATAAGCACAAGCACAATAGCTAGTTCCCACCCCATCAACAGTATAAGCATATGCTGGAGTATAACCAACACCCTTTGGATCAACAGGCCATTTCTGCAAAGCATCACCAAAACTTGTCGTGTTCAAGGGATAGCTAGAATCATGCTGGCTATAATAAATTTCCGCTGCTTTCTGAATTGCATTCATATCTTCAATTCGTCGGGAATCCCTGGCTTTTTTCTGAGTCGCTCCATAAGATGTTGCCGCTACCGCCACCAAAATTCCGATAATCGAAATACTAACTAACAGCTCAAACAAAGTAAATGCAATTTTTTTATTTATCATAATTTTATAAATAAATATTTTTTAGTTAGCACAAATGTAATAATAAGCCGGATCAGTTACTGTAATTCCACAAGCCGTTTGGCTCTGAATATTCTCATCAGCTTTGGTAGCTTCAGTTTGTACTCTCAGCCAAAAACCATCACCATTATTTACTTGTTGGTATTCATAGGTATAACCAATACTAACAATACTCGGCATATAAGGTGCCAAAGTAGTCGCTAAATCAGCAGTAGTAGAAACATCTGGATAATTTTGAGTGTCATTATAAAACATTCTCAAACCATTTTTAATATTCGTCATTTCCTGTTTTTTCTTGGAATCATTACCTCTTTCCCGGGCTCCCATTAAATTTGGCAATAAAATTGCTGTTAAAGTGGCAATAATACTAATCACCACCAACAGTTCAACTAACGAAAAGGCTTTTTTAATTAATGGTTCCATCTTCAGCTAAACTAATATTAGGGCTAATATAAGCAAAACAATAGGTATTCCCTCCGCATTGATAAGTAAAATCAGCCGTTCCATCCTGATCTCTATCACACTGACTGTCTACTTCATTTTCTAATCTAGCAAACAAAGCGTAAGATTTACCATCAGCTCCAACCTTGTAACAATAAGGGGGAAAACCAGCCTTATTTTCAACCGGTAACTGTTTCATATAAATATAATTAGAGCTGTCTTTAAACTCACCACCCCAAGAAATCGGAATACTGTTAATCTCTATTCGGCCATCACCACTAGCTGTCGGCATCTTTCCATAATCAGCAAAATACATTTGTAATGACTTAGCCACTGCATTTAGGTCACCCTTTCTGGCTACATCATTAGCTTTTCGCTTGGCAGTTTGAAACTGAGATACTGATATCGCTGTCAACAAGCCCATTATTGCCATGACCACCAACAGCTCAACCAAAGTAAAAGCTTTCTTCATATATATAAATTTATCACAATTCAAAACTTTCGGTATATTATTTGTCATTTGATATGTTGCCACTAGCCACTCCATAATTTACCGGCACTCCTAAACCTGCGCCAATACCGCCCTGATCAAAAATTTGTGGATCACTTTTATTTTCCAAATTTGTCATAATTTTGTACCATTTTGGGCAATTTGTGTCATCACCAACCACCAAAGGGTAGGGGAGTCCATTGGGGTCACAGGGCCACTCACTCAACCACGGCGAGAATATTTTACTTTTACAATTACTCAGAGTTGTCATTGCCGTTACTAATGCTTGATTGGGATAACAATTACGATCATTAAAATAATCTTCAAAGGCAATTTTAATTCTATCCAAATCTTTTTTTCTCTGTGTATCGCGGGCTTTATTCATTGAAGCAGCCGGATTCATGGCCATAATTACCCCCATGACCATCATTATCAAAACCGTAATTACAATCAGAATTTCTACCAAGGTCATCCCTTTTTTATCCATAATTTATTCTACTCGATTTTAATTAAAAGCCCAATTTTAATAAAAATATTTTCAAAATTTCTTCTCCCCACCACCAAGCTACCAAGTTTCCCAAAATTAAAAAAGGACCAAAGGGAATCGGGCTTAATCGACCAATCTTTTTACTCCACATTAGTCCTGTACCCACTATGGCTCCGACAATAAACGCCACATAAAAAGCTACAATTATTTTAGGAAATCCCAAAAACAGACCCATAAACAAGGCTATAAATATATCTCCGTCACCCATAGCCTCATGTCCCTTTATTTTTATTTTGTGCAAAATAAAAATAAATAATCCCGAAAGTATCGCTGTCGCTGCCACCGAAAATTCCATCCCCCCCATCACCCATTTAATTAATGCCAGAATAATCAACGCATAAGCCGTAGCGTCAGGCAACATCATGTAGTGATAATCAAAACTTGCTTCAAAAACCAACAACCCCAAAATAACAAAATCAATAATTAAAAACCAATAATTGCCTGTAAAAAATAGATAATTTACTAAAAACAAAATTCCGGTTAACAACTCAATTATTGGATAAGTAATAGATAATTTTTTACCACAACAACGACTTTTTCCTCCATAAACTAACCAGGATAATATCGGGATATTGTCATACCATTTCAGCTTTTTTTTACAAAAATCACAAAAACTTCTCTTCTCTTTAAAAAAAGACTTTTTATGTCCCAGTCTCCATACCGCCATATTTATAAAACTTCCCACCGTCAGACCCAATACAAAAATCATTATTTCCAAAAACAAATTCATGATTCTATTCTAACCTATTTTATCCTGTTTAATTGTAGAGACGTCCTGCAGAACGTCTCTACAAAAAAATTGTCACACCTCAGCCAAAGGCTGATCCGCCTCTGGCGGAAAAAACCTCCTCATTACTGAGGAGGTTTAAGATTTCATTTAGTTATACCTTACTCTGGTACACACATCATGTTAGCCAAAGTTGCTGATGGTAATAAATCTCCTGGAGTTGACCAGTTGGTCTCGTTCATGGCTAAACAAGTACCACCAAGTGGAAGTAGTACTGGTACTGTTGGAGGATAGCCCAAACCTAAACATTTTAACTTTGCGGCATTTGCACCGGTACGATTGACTTTTGCTTTAGGAGAATAGCAAACATAGTTACTATCCTGACCGTTGTGGAAAGTGTACAACTGATCAGTAGGCAAAACATTTGCCAGGAAAGGAGCCTTACCTAAGAATGAAGCTTTAAGTTCAGAAGTCTTCATTAATTCTGAGCTAGTATCACCAATACCGGCAGGACCTAAAACACCAAATAAAGGATCAGTTCCACCCATAGTCAGAGGAACACCCTGAGCCACGGTTGTATCTGTACCTAAAGTCGGAGAATTCCATGGATACATATTTTGTGAAGCAAAGTATCTCTCATAAGCACTCAAGATTTCGGCAGCATCGTTCTTAAATTGTGCATCACGAGCTTTGTTGGTCTGTTCAATAGGGTTAATGGTTGCCAACACGGCCACGGACAAAATAGAAATCAAGGTGATAACTATCAACAGTTCCACCAAGGTAAAAGCTTTTTTCATGTTCTTTTAAAATTAATAATTTTTAATTGTTAATACCATTCTGAACCACTAGAAAGATGATGTCAAGGTATAAATCGGCATTACAACGGCAACTACCAAAAAACCTACCCCTATACCCAAAACCACCATAATAATAGGTTCAATGGCTGCAGTTAAAGCTTTTACCGATTCTTCGGATTCTTTCGTAAAATAATCAGATACCCTCATTAGGACTTCATCTAGTTTACCGGTTGCCTCACCGGTAGAAATCATTTGGTTAACAATTACCGGAAATACAGTTGTATTTTCAAAAGAAATTGCCACCGAAAATCCTTTTGAGACTTTTTCCGCAATTTCCATATAAGCCCTTTGATAAACTTCATTTCCGGCCACCGTAGCCACAATCTTTAAGGCTTCAACCAGGGTAATACCTGCCGTCAACAACATTGATAAAGTTCTACAGGTATTAGCCATAATCGATTTTTCACTTAAAACTCCCAAAATAGGAATTTTTAACATCAGTTTGTCTCTTTTTAATCTAAAGTCAGGATTTTTCATCCCAACAGAGTAGCCAAAAAATAAAGCTACCAATATAATCGGGAATATATACCAAACCCTTGCCATAAATGCCGAAGCATTCATCAATGCCTGAGTCATTGCCGGCATCTTGGCAGTACCAAAGTCAGCATACATACTGGTCATTTTTGGAATCACAAAAATCATCATTACAAAGGCCACAATTACCATCGCCGTAATAACGATTACTGGATAAATCATCGCCCCCTTTACCTTACCCTGGAATTCATTTTCATTTTCCAAATTTTGTGCTAATTTCCCCAAAATTTCATCTAAAACTCCTGCCTCCTCACCCGCCGAAACTGAAGCTACAAAGGCTTCACCGAAAATACTTCTATACTTTTGAAATGATTTTCCCAATGGCATACCACCTCTAACTTCTTCAAGGGTTGTATCCAAAATCTCCGACATTCCAGTATTCTCTTCCTGTTGACTCTTTAATAAAGCCAAAGCATCCGTCAAAGGTAAACCGGCCGTCATCATTGTTGATAACTGTCTGGTAAAAGTACTGACTTGTTTTAAATTGACCCGACCTTTAATTTTTTTTGTAATCCCGGTTAAAAAATTTCCCCCCTGAGGTTCAACCGATAGGGGAATCAAACCACCGTCTTTTATTGATTCAATTACTTCTTTTTTTGAGCCCATATCCAGCTCTCCCTTCATCATTTTTCCGTTCCAATCTTTTGCCCGATAAACAAATTTTGCCATTGTTATAATTTAATATTTCTTAAATTGTTTTGTAATTCACCGGGTCTAATTGCGTAGCTCATAGCCACCTCTTCGGCCACAATACCTTTTTTTACCAATCTGGCTAATGACATTTCCAAACTCACCATCCCCAAATCAGCCCCGGTCTGAATAATGTTGTCAATCATAAAGGTTTTTGCTTCCCGAATTGTATTAGCTGTCGCTGTACAGGCAGTTAAAACTTCTACTGCCGGTACCCGCTCACCGCTAATAGTTGGAACTAATCTCTGGGAAATTACGGCTGAAAGCACAGATGCTAATTGAATTCTTATTTGTGGTTTGGTTCCCTCAGGAAAAACATCCACAATTCTGTCAATTGTTTGGGCTGCTGAATTAGTATGTAAGGTGGAAAAAACCAAATGTCCGGTTTCTGCCACTGTCAGGGCTAATTGTATTGTTTCCAAATCTCTCATTTCTCCAACATAGACCACATTTGGATCCTGTCTTAATGATGATTTTAAGGCCCTATCAAAACTTAAAGTATCCGCCCCCAATTCCCGTTGCGACACAATTGATTTCAGTGGCTTGATAATATATTCCACCGGATCCTCAATGGTTACAATATTCATCGGTGACTTTTTATTTATTTCATTAAGCATGGCTGCCACCGTAGTTGACTTTCCCTGACCGGTCGGACCGGTAACTAAAATAAAGCCCTGTCTTAGCTTCGTAAAACTTTTTATTGAGTCAGGCAAATTTAAACTAGCCAAATCCGGAACTTCATCCGAAATCACCCTCAGAGCACAAGCTGGGGTATTTTTTTGCACATAAATATTTGCTCTAAATCTAGCATTTTCAAAATTAATCGAAAAATCCAACTCCTTTTCTTTTAAAAATCTTTCTTTTTGTTCTGCCGACAATAGCGATAAAATCAAATCCGGATTATCAATTGTTCCAATATTCGTTACTTCGGATAATTCACCATTAATTCTTATCTTTGGTAAATATCCCAACAGTAAATGAACATCTGAAGCCCTATTGGCTACTGCTAATTTTAAAACTTCTTCAATTTTCGAATGCATTGTTTGTTTGGCTATAAGTTTAGAAAAATAATTTTTTTAATCTCTATTTTTAATTCTAGACTTTTTTTCAAATAATTTTTAAAAATATTAATATTGAGCCACCCGCAGAACTTCATCCATGGTAGTAATTCCTTCAAGAACCTTGACGTAACCATCTTGTTTCATGGTCAACATTCCTTCATTAACAGCTTCCTTCTGTAAATCGGATGCTGATGCCTTTTCCACAATCAATTTACTTAATTTTTCGGTAATCGGCATCACTTCATAAATAGCAATTCTTCCCAAATATCCAGTATTATTACACTTATCGCAACCGACAACCTTGGGCATCATTAACTTTTTGCCAACTTTTTGCCACCTATCTTCAATCATGTCATAAATTGGCCCCAAAGTTTTTTTCATTTCTGCTTCTTTTTCCGAAGGTATCTCCATTTCCTGTTTACAATTCGGACAAACCGTCCTCAATACCCGCTGTCCCACCACACAGGTCAAAGCTGAAATCAACAAAAATGGTTCTACTCCCATATCGAGCAAGCGTGGAGGAGTACCCGAAGCATCATTAGTGTGCAGAGTTGAAAAAACCAAATGTCCAGTTAGTGATGCGTTAATAGCCAGCTCCGCCGTTTCGGTATCACGAATTTCTCCCACCATCATTACATTAGGGTCCTGACGTAAAAAAGACCTCAGCGCTGTCGCAAAAGTTAAACCCGCCTGAACATTTACCTGAACCTGATTTACCCCTTTCATTTGATATTCCACAGGGTCTTCGATAGTTACTACATTTACTCTTGAAGTTGCTACCTTATCCAAAACTGAATATAAAGTTGTAGTTTTACCTGAACCGGTAGGTCCACAAACAATAATAATTCCATGGGGTCTCTCAATTGCTTCTACTAAGTTTTTCAAAGCTAAGCCTCTTAAACCCAAATCTGGCAAAGACGGGACTTTCGAAGCCTTACGTAACAACCGCATAACGATTTTTTCTCCATAAGATACTGGTAAAGTTGAAATACGAAGGTCCACCTCTCCATTCTCGGTCGTAAAATTAAAACGTCCATCCTGAGGGATTCTCTTTTCATCAATTTTCAAATTTGACAAAATTTTAATACGGCTGACCACGGCATCTAAAACATTCCTAGGTAAAATATATTTTTCCTGTAAAATACCATCAATACGATATCTTACCCGAACATTATCTTCCAATGGTTCAATGTGAACATCAGAAGCCCGGGAGCGGACAGCGTAATCCAAAATCGTTGTTACAATCTTGGCAATAGGCGCTTCGGCAGAAACCGATTTCATAGCATCAGCCTCCACCGTCTTCTTTTCATCAATTTTTCGTTCATCCAAAGCCTTGCTCACCTCAGAAGTAATTCCTTTCTCCCTTTCATATTTTTCCTGAATAAAAGCGTCAATTTGAGACTCTACCGCCATAGCTGTCCGAATCTTCATATTGGTCTTCTTTTCCAAGAATTCCACAGTTTCCAAATCCATTGGATTGGCCATCGCCACATACAAACTTTTTTCCTTTGGTTCCATCCGGTAGGGGACTAGATGATATTTTTCCGCCACACTCTGAGGCACCAAGGCTAATGCCTCCGGAGAAAAACCAATCTGCTCCAAATCTACAAATGGGACTCTTAAAAATTCTGCCTTATATTTGGCAAAATCAAAATCAGATAAAATTCTGAGCGACCTGATAACCGATTCTTCATTTTCTCCGGTTTTTACTTGTCTAAGATTTATTTCCTCCGCCTTAGCCGCATCAATTACTCCCTCATCAACCAGGACCTCAGATAATTTTTTATAAACCTTAACATCTCCATTCATACTCTATAATCATAGTAAACTATGTCCATCTTCCCTTCAACACTTATTATTTCTCCTTCACCTAATTCTGCTTACCAAAAAGCCCTGGAAATACTCACTGAATTAAAACATTCTGACCTCAATAATCCCGACCTTTTTATTCTCAATGATTATTCTATTTTAGCCACCAGATCTCTCAAAAAATTTCTCTCCCAAAAACCCTTTAATCACGATTCTAAAATTGTACTTATTCCCGAAGCTGATAATCTCAATCCTGAATCTCAAAATGCCCTTTTAAAAACCCTCGAAGAACCCGGAAAAAACAATTTTATTATTCTCACTACTACTAATTCCACCAAATTATTACCCACTATTATTTCTCGCTGTCAAAGAATTAGACTAAATTCCAAAATTACCAAAAGTAAAATTGAACTTTGGCCCATTACCGGCAACATCAAAAAAGATCTTGCCTTTGCTACTTCTCTAACTACCGATAAAAATGAAATTAAACCCTTACTTCAATCTCAGCTTGAAATGTACCAACAAGAATTTATCAAATCTCCCAATTTAAAGACAGCTCAAATTATAAAAAAATTAATTTACTCCCTTGATTTAATCAATAGCAATGTCGACCCTAAAAGCGCTCTGGACTACTTCTTTTTGAAATAAATTCCTATTTCCGCATTTTCCCCTCATTGATTCCCTAAAATCTGTTATAATTCCCTTAGAATGTTTTCGCCGTTATTTACCATCAATAACCAAATTCTTAAAAACATTGGCATCATTGAAGCTGCTAAAGCCATTATTGATGAAGCACCACTTATCCCTGCCTACGAGAAACAATTTCAACAAGAAGCTATTGTTCGCACTGTTCACTATGGTACCCGTATCGAAGGTAATGACCTTACCTATCAGGAAGTTGCCAAACTTGTTGAGGGTCGCCAAATTACTGCCACTGAACGTGATATTCAGGAAGTCATCAATTATCGTAATGTTGTTTCCTATCTTGAAGAAATTTGGGCTACATATGATGCTGGTTTAGCCTTACCTGAGGAAAAATTTAATTCCAATCTTGATCAAAAAACCCGGCCTTTTTTTTACAGCGAAACAATTGTCAAAAAAATTCACGAATTAACCACTACTAAAATCATTGCTGATACCGAAATAGGGAAGTATCGTCGTCAACAAGTGGTTCTAAAAAATACCCGTACCGGTGAAATCGCTCACCGACCTCCTCCGGCCATCGAAGTCCCATATTTAATGTCTGATTTAATTGCCTGGTTAAATGACCCAAAATCCAAAGACATCCATCCGGCAATTCGGGCAGCTATTACCCAATACATTTTAGTTGCTATTCATCCCTTTATCGAAGGTAATGGTCGTGTTTCCCGGGCTTTTGCCATGCTTCCCCTATACGTTGAAGGTTATGATATCCGGCGTTTATTTTCACTCGAAGAATACTTTGATCGCAATGCTGAAACTTATTACAACACACTCCAGACTACCCACGAAAGCAACAGTGACATTTTTCAACGCGATGTTACCGCATGGGCCACCTATTACACCGAAGCTTTAGCTATTGAATTATCCCGTGTTAAGGATAAAGTTCAATCCCTATCCCGTGATTTAAAATTCAAACAAAAACTAGGTGGTAAACAAGTTCATCTCACTGAACGGCAAATAAAACTAGTCGAATATATGCAACAATTTGGTGGTCTCCGGATGCCAGATGCCAAATCTCTTTTACCGATGGTTTCAGATGACACCATTTGGCGTGATCTAAAAAAACTAATTGATGACAAAGTTTGTGAAAAACGTGGCTCCACCAAAGGTGCCTATTATTGCCTGGCAAACGTGTAAAATAGGTCATGATCACTCTTGATCAAATTGATTTGAAAAATTTATCCCCAGAAGATTTAGGTGAGCTTCTTATCAACGCTAAAAAAGCTTATTACACCTCATCAAAATTTTTGATGGACGACCACACTTACGATACCCTAGAAGAAATATTACGTCAAAAAATGCCCCACCACCGGATTTTTTCAAAAATAGGCGCTCCAAATTTCAACACTGGTTTTGATAAAAAAACCCATATTATTCCTATGGGTTCTCAAAACAAGGTCAACAAATTTGACGATTTAGTCCACTATTTTGAATTAAAAAAAATTTCAAATTTAGACTTTATTGTCCAACCAAAATGCGACGGAATATCTTTGGAAATAGAATACCAAGATGGGAAATTAATTGACGCCGTTACTCGAGGTGATGGTTTTGTCGGCGACATCATTACCCAAAATGTTGTCAAAATGAAAAATTTTGTCAACTATCCCCAAAACTTCACCGGTTCCATTCGCTGTGAAATTGTCGTCACCAAAAAAGATTTTCAAAAATTAAACGAAATTTCTGAAGAAAAATACAGCAACCCCCGCAACGCCGCCTCCGGTTTATCCCAACGTTTAGATGGAAAATATTCAGAATTTTGTACTCTGATGGCTGTCGATATTTTATCTAAAACCGAAAGTGAATCTCAAAAAATTTCTGAGTTAAAATCACTTGGGTTTGTCTCCGTCGATTCTATTCTTTGCCATTCCTTTGAAGACATTGAAACTATCTACCAACGTTTCCTTCGCCAAGATAGGCTAAACTACCCATTTGAAATTGATGGTCTGGTTATCAAAATAGACGACTTAAATGTCGCCAACAATCTCGGTATCAAAAACAATCGCCCTAAATTTCAAGTCGCCTACAAATTTCCAGCCGATTCCAACACTAGTCAAATAAAAAATATTGTCTGGCAAGTTGGTCCTATGGGTAGTATTACTCCGGTTGCCGAAATCGAACCAATAGAACTCTCCGGCGCCATTATCACTTTTGCTTCGCTCGGAAATTATGATTTAGTCATTCAAAAAGACCTCAACATTGGCGACGTTATTGAAATTTCCCGTCGGGGTGATGTTATCCCTCACATCGAAAAAGTTGTTACCAAAGTTAACCCCGGTCATACCAAAATTCCCTTCCAATGTCCTGATTGTAAAACTAATTTAATCAAAGAGGACAAATATCTCCGTTGTCCAAATTCTCAAAACTGTCTCTCTCAAATTCTTGGTTCCCTTCGCTTATTTTGTGATACCTTGGGAATTCTTGGTCTCTCCGACAAAACCATTAAAAAACTTTATCAGGCCAACAAAATTCGTCTTCCCGGGGATTTTTATAAACTGAGCGTTGCTGATATCAGTGGTCTTGATAATCTTGGAGAAAAATCAGGTAAAAATATTATTGACCAAATTGCCGAAAAAAAATCTCTCACTCTTAAACAAGTTTTTGATGCTGCTATTATTCCCAACTTTAGCACCGCCCGAGTTCAGCAATTAATTTCCGCCGGCTTTAATACTCCAGAAAAATTAATTAATTTAACTCTTGATAATTTGTTGTCCCTCAAAGGTTTTCAAAAAACTTTAGCTGAAAAAATTCTTGACGGAATTGCTCTTCGCCGTTCCTGGATTCTCTCAATTATTAGCCAGGTTAAAATAAAAGACACTCTTTTAAATCAACAAAAACTAACCGGTTTAAACTTTTGTATCACTGGCAATCTATCCCTACCCCGACCAAAATTTATTGAACTAATTGAAAACAATGGTGGTAAATTTACCAGTACTGTTTCCCAAAATACAGATTATCTCCTCACCAATGAAACAGAATCCAATTCCAGTAAGTTTGTCACTGCCAAAAAATTAAATATTAAAATTATTAACGAAAATGATTTTCAAAAATTACTCTGAATCAGCTAAACTTTTAGCTCAAAAAATTCAGGATGATTATCAACAATATTCTCTGACCTTTATCAACTCCGAATCAGCAGATTACGCTCAAAAAGTAGCTGAATTTCTTCATACCAATTTAAACGAATCTCTTCCCCCAAAAAATTTAATTATTATTGACAATGGCTCTACTCTGGCCGAAGAATACACCCAATTCACCAATGAAATTAGAAAGGCTTATCCCACTACCAATATTATTGTTGCTATTCCGATTATTCCCGAATCAGAACTAGCAATTCTTTCACAAAATTGCGATACTCTCTTGTACTTACATTCTGATCCTTTCTTCTTTTCTTTGGATCAGTTTTATGAACAGCACTCTTTTTAGCAGTTTCTATATCATACTGCTAACATATATATCAAATTAAATAAATCCTATCTTTAGACTATTATTATATATCAATCTATATTAAATTATATCAATGAAACTTTTTTTTGGTTTAGGTAACCCTGGCAAGACATACGAAAACACCCGTCATAATCTTGGTCAAATTTTTATCAAAAAGTTAGCTGATAAATATCATTTTCGCCTTTCAACAAAAAATAAATTACTGTCCGAAATTGGAGAAGCATCAAAAAATATTTTTGCCATTAGTACTCAATACATGAATTTATCTGGAACTTCGGTTCAAAAAGTCGCTGCTTTCTATAAAATTACCCCGGAAAATATTTATATTATTCACGACGATTTGGATTTACCGGTAGGGGAGTGGCGACTCCAATTTGACCGTGGTGCCGCCGGTCACAATGGAGTTAAATCCACTATTGAAAACCTGGGTACCCAAGCTTTTTGGCGGCTTAGAATTGGCATTGGTCATCCACCGGAAAATATCCCGGTTGAAGATTATGTCCTAAAAACATTCACCTCTGAAGAAAAAAAACTTATTACCAAACTTATTGAAGATTTAAGCTCTGATCCTAATTTGTTCTAAAGACTAAAAAGTACCAATAAGACAAAACTACCACCGCCAAAATTATAGAAATACCCAATATCGTTCCCCCAACAAACAACGCATTATCATCCTTTTCCTCATCTAGCTCTTCTGAAAATTTAGATTCATTTTCCAAAATTCCTAGAAAATCGTTCATTGTCCCGCCACCTCAGGCACTTCGTTTCTGGTGTAACCGGCTAAAATTTCCTTCACCATACTAACTACCTCTTTGGGTTCATTCTCTGATTTAATAATAGGCATTGATTAATGATAATACAAAAAGGCATTCTATTAAATGCTATCCACCTTAATTTTGGCAATAATTTTTCTTTGTCGCCTTTATCTTTTTTATTTCCAATTCCAACTTTCAATAATTCTCCACAATTTATCTCCATTTTTATCATCATTAAAATTTGTGGTCATTGAAAATGTAGTCAAGACTCCGTTTCTCAAAATAAATATTGATCTTTCCGTCAAGTCTTTTTTTTCAAACAATATCGACTTTACCCCAGCCACCTCTATATCCCTCTCGTTATAATCTATTTTTTTAATTCTTCTTAGCTTTATTCCCGATTCTTCATCCAAATTACCCGTATACTTACGACTGGTAGTCACAATTGACTCCACTGCTACCGCCTTCCCCACTAACCACAAACTATTTCCCTCACTTCTGGCAATATAATCATCTGGATAGCTAAAGGAAAAATAATCATTACTATATTTTTGTTGTATTTTTAAGGCCATGGTCGGCACTACTTCTTTAACCACAGTGCCATGGTTAGGAAAGCTCCCCAACTTCACCAACAAAAACACTATCAACAACCATAAAAAAACTGAAGCCCATTTAAACTTTTTATCCATTTAAGGATGTTTTTGACCCAAGATTAATAGGATGTCTGCTTCCGGTGCTTTTTCCCCATCCGGTAGAGCTGTCACCTTCGCCCCAAAACTGGAAGCAATTTTTATAGCCAAATCACTATTAGTCCCCGTCAAATCAACCACCAATGTCTCTGCATAATCTTTTTTAACCGCGTTACTTTTTTTAATAATCGATACTTCCGGAAAAGTACTGACAATTTTTCCCTCTACCGTGCTAGCCAAACCGGTAGTCGTTGTCCCGTTATACAAAGCCACTTTAAACACAGTTTTCTCTGGAGTTACTGTTGGCGCCACCTCCGTTGTCTCCGAAACTGATTGAATAGAAGCCACTTCAATAACCTTTCCCAACTTCGGTCTAAATAAAATTGCTTTGGCTGCAGTCGAAAAAATCAGTACCTTATCTCCATCCTCAGCGTTTTTAAAAAATGGTTGCTCAGCTAATTTATTTTTATCAGTTACCGTAGCGATCGTTGGTACCTCATCTGGTAAAACCATGAATCTTGAAATTTTACCTGTCAAATCCTTAATCTCCAATTCACCGCTATTTTTTAATCTCTGATATCTGGAATAAAAAAAGACTACCAATCCAATTAAAGCTACTATTAAAATTGCTAAAAATATTTTAATAAAAATATTTTTCTTCATTGGCCTATTGTACTACAACCCCGGTTGGAGTCGGTTCTAATGTTGGTATAACCGTTGGTTCAAGAGTTGGCATTGCTGTCGGTTCTAACGTCGGCATTGCTGTTGGTTCTAGGGTTGGTACCACAGTTATTGTCGGAGTCACTGTCTCAACCGGATTGGTCTGTTCTACCACTCCAGTTGGAAGCACCTGATTTTGGGATGTTTTTACATCTTTGATTAACAATGCTGTCCAGGAAAATTTAATGTTATTTCTGGCTACCTTGTTTAATCTAATTACAAAACCATTCTGGTTTCTGTTGGCTACATAATAAACATAATTTTCACTTAGAGATTGGCCCTCCTCATCAGAATCGGCCATTAAACTAATATTTACTATTGGTGTTGTCTCAAAACTATTATCAAATTTTACTTCTACTCCAGTTTCACCCATATTTAAAATTGCTAAACCCGCCGTGTCTTTACTAAACAATGGATTTTTCTCAAATTCTGTTTGTCCTTTAAACAAAACTTTATTCCAGAATTCAGCCAAAACTTTCGTCAAAAAATTGGTTGGCTCTGGAGTTGGAGTAGGGGATACTACTCCGGTTGTTGCCACCGATATTTCTGATAAACTCGAATTTATTCCCAATA
>CAZKWZ010000012.1:16516-20270 GCA_964556795.1 uncultured Gammaproteobacteria bacterium
GGGGACCACCACCAAGTGTCTGGCCAACCATCATATTTTTAAACTCTTCACGAAGACTGTTAATTTTTGTCGAAATTACGTCAGTAATATTACCCTCAGGACTGATAATCAAATCTGCGTGAACAACTGAAAAAGTTGCTTCAGAAGCTCCGATATTTTGAGCAATTAATTCAGTAGTGTCAATGTTGGTGGCAGTGATGTCATTAGTAATGATGGTTTCGGAAGCAATCTTTTTAGCAGCGAGGTTGTCAATGACAGCTCCATTGGCAGAGAGGAATCCAGTGTTGATTTTGGCAACAGCAATTTTTCCAAATTGAGCAATTTTAGTGACAGCATTGCCGACAGAATCTGTTAGCGAATAGGTGGCGGTTTCGATTTCATTTTTAGAACCGGGGTAACCAAGAGAGGCGAGGACTTCATTGGAAATATTGTAGTTGACATTAATTTCACCAGTGGCAGTTAGATTGAGACCAGGATCGTACCAGGATAGATTGACAAACATCATAATTTTGCCAATGAAGGTGCCATCGGGAAGAACATAACATGACCTGGATTGGGTATCACTTCCATCGTCATCTGGCCAAACAATATTAGAAATACTTCCAATAGATTGACAAGAGGAAGTAGACCAGGAATTTGTTGACTGAAGAGCAGTTCCCACCGTCATTCCCGACTTTACAGCTTTGCCTCCAACCCCTGGAGCAAATGATGATGAGGTAATACGGTCACCTGACGCGATTGTTCCATTTTTAGTTGAAACGATAACAGGAACACGTCCGGAAAGGGCTATCTTTTTAAGATAAGTTCCTTCTCTTGTTAATGTATTTCCCAGGGTAATGGCAGGGTTGGTACTGACAACACCGATAAGACTGGATTCATTGTCTTTTGTGGAGGGGGTAACTCCTGAAATAAGATTGTCTTGTGTCCCCACAATCTGTCCAGGAAGAAGGTCCGTGTTAGAGTAATAGTTCTCAGCAAGATCTATAGTGTATGAAGCGCCATGGCTAAAAGTCACCGAATCAACAAACATTGTTACGTTTGCACTCGGAGTGTTATTGCGGACCAACACCCTTGCTGAGAATTGACCTGAAGGAATCAGTACTGTACCACCGTATTGAGTGTAGCTTGTTGTAATTGATCCACTCGAGACAGCAGCAAGTGTTGTTGAGGCTCCGCTACAATCACCATTTGCATAATGTTTTATCGCTAAACCAAGTGTAGATGTCGTTGCCGCACTTCCTTTCACTACTGCATTAAGGTTATACGTATTTTCTGAAGTTACAGGTATACATTCGGAAATTACGGCACCTTGTGAAGTTGTTGTTGCATAGATTTCTTGGCTATGTTCTCCCTGCTTCGCTGTATTTCCCACACCAAACGAATATGTTCCTGAAGAATTCTCCACATCTTCAATCCAACCGTCTGCGATCGTGGTAGCGGCATCATCATTAATCTCAAATCCTCCGTTTGGAATCATAGTTCCCTGATCTCCCATGGCATTAAATCCTTTATTAATAGTGCTTCCCTCAAATCTTGAACTTCCAACAACGTGAAATTTGGAAATTGGACTTGTAGTACCAATACCGACACGCCCATTGTCTCCATCAAGAAAAAGAAGAGGACCATATCCCGCGTCAAAAGTTAAACTGGAAACATTTTGTATATTACTTGTGTAAATTAGGGCATTATTCCCTTCCTGATAATCTTCCTGAGTAAGCTCGAGTATAGTTCCTGCAGCTTGTGGTTTTATTCTATTGTAATTAATGTCGGGATTATAGTTGCTGGCGGTGGCACTAATAACCAATCGATCTACGACGAAAGCCATACCTGAGGAACCAGTACCAGAATTTATGGTAGTAAAACCAGGTTGGGATAAAGTACCACCGAGTCCAAAAGCAGTTGTACCAATAAGCCGTAAACCATTGGTGGCAACAGCGATGTCATTGGCACTGTTTTTATCCCAGGCACTAGTATTAATATATTGAAGAATACCTAAACCAGCACCAGAAGAAGTTAAGATTCGATTATTATCGGATACTGAAGGAATGGTACCAATGGCGATGGAACCACCGATATTAACGCTACCATTGACATCGAGTTTTTGGGAAGGGGTGGTAATACCAATACCGACATTGCCTGCAAAATAGTTTTTTCCCTGAGAAGAATAAATTGCATAACCACTGGCATTCTGGTTCCATGTGAATATACCGTAACCAGTAGCACTATTGGCAATAGCCTGAAGACCAGTATTAGTTCCATTAGCATACATACCCGTAGATGATGAAAAGCCATATACGCCGAATCCACCGTTACTATAACCATATAATCCAATAGTTTGACCTTCGCCATAAACTCCAATTGACCCATTGTTGTAATCAGTTGCGTCAGAAATAGCATAGATTCCGTAACTACTATCCATCGTTCCAACATTGGCAGCATGGAAATAACCGGCATACTGGTTCTGTGTGTATAAATCTCCATCAGCAAGACTAACAGTACTTTTTACACCATATAAATTGGTTGTTCCGGCAGCTGTTATTTCCAGTTTGGCAGTGGGGGAGGTAGTACCGATACCGACATTTCCTGCATTGGTAAAAACAACTTGAGGAGTACCAGTACCCCCCCACCATTGAAACTTACCTGTTTGACCATCATTAGCATTAATATTCAAATTTCCCGTTCCAAGTGATCGAATAAGAAAATCTTGGTTAGGATATCCGGAAAGTGTATTAACTCTATCAATAGTTTGATTACCCATATCAAGTGTTCCAGTAACTTTATGACCTCCAATAACAAGAGTTGCACCAACAGCGGTTATAACATGATCGGAGGTACCACCAGAAAAGGTCAAACCAGCAGCATCACCACTAATTTCAAGTTTTGCTGTCGGATTCGTCGTCCCAATTCCCATGTTTCCTCCAAAATAGGCATTACCCCCTTCAGAATATATTGAATAATTTGTTGTCCCCTTATTTTGATCGGCAATATATAGACCAATATCCTGATTGATCGTGCCGGTATTGATCGGTGTATCAATATAAACCCCGGCTAATCTATTATTGACCACACCATAATTATTTGCGGAATACAGGGCCCCATAAGCGTTCCAAACAGAGGCTGAGGTATCGTTTGCCACTGTATTATGACTAGCGATCAGATTGATGATTCTACCGGTATTAGCATTTTCCGCCAAATTTTTCTGACCAAATAAATTTGTTAAAGTTCCGGTACCACCGTGATATGCGTAATTAGATTGTGCATAGATACCCCCGGTATAAGTGGTCGTAGTACCTGGGGTAAAAACATAATTAAATTGATCATAAAAAGTATCCGGAGATGTCCCTGATTGATTAACGAAATATCTACTGGCTGTCAGATATGGACCGGGCGTACTGGTTGTAGCACCACTAACATCCAACAACGATGTCGGATTCGTAGTTCCGATACCCACTTTTCCACTAGGATCGATCCTCATCCTTTCAGTCCCACCTAAAGTAGTATTGTTGGCGGCTGTAAAAAAAGTGACTATACTAGCAGCATTTCTTATGGCTGAAGTGTCGCCACCAAAACGGAGGATATTATTATCACTAGTAGAATCTATGGACATGAGAGTGACATTCTCTTCACTATTCGTATAATGGCCACCAACAATTAAGCCTACCTTATTGGCAGAATCAGTAATAACATCCCGAAGTCTCAAACCAGAACCACCAACAACATCAAGTACCGTTCCCGGTAGGGTAGTACCAAGACC
>CAZKWZ010000013.1:0-19451 GCA_964556795.1 uncultured Gammaproteobacteria bacterium
CTTTGACTATATATCCAACCAGCATAGCCTAATAAAATAAAAAATGTGGCGATTAGGAGATAGCCAAGTGGGGTGATTTTATGGTTATTCATATTATTTATTAATTGACTCTGGTAATAGTATATAGGGTTGGATATTTAAGGAAAATAGCCGGGCATTCTTCGAGTAAGTCTTTTTGAAACTCCTGATAAATTTTCTTTCGTTCTTGTTGGTCAAAGGTTTGTCTCCCCTCCTCTAAAAGTTTGTCAATTCTGGGGTTATTTATCTTAGTTAAATTTGTTCGACTTTGGGTAGAATGCCAGAAAAGGTATTGGTCGGGATCAAGGGGAATACTTCCGTAGGCTAAAATAACATCATAGTTTTGAGTGTCGATTTGATTGCTAATATGAGAATTTACTTTTAAACCTAGAGTGTCTTCCCAACTTTTTTTAATTTCATCGGCAATGTTAACTAGGCGACGGTCGTTGTAGGTTAAATCGATAGCCTCAATTCTATTTTTAGAGAAGAAATCCTTGGCTTTTTCGGGATTAAATTCATAATCTTTTACCTGAGAGTTGTAAGCCCATGAGGTTGGAGAAATAGGTGATAAAGTTCTTTCGTTAAGATCTGAAGTTTTTGGAGTGGCGTATGCCAAAGCTTGGCGAAGTTGTTTGCTACCAATTTTGTTGGTGTTAATAAAGATGGCAATATATTTTTGATCGGTACGAATGTTTTTGGTGATATTAATTTTGGTCCAATTACTTAAATCTTCTGGAATAGAACTAAGTTGAATTTGGTCGACTTCACCAATTTTAAATGCGTTTAGTAAATCAGTTTCATTTTGGTAAAAACGGTAAAGTAAAGATTTTTCTGGGGATTTTAAGTAGAGGTCCTTGATATTTCCGTCTTGGTAATCATATTGAGTAACGGTGTACTCTCCCAAAGAGTCAAAATTCTTTTTGATTAATGGAGTACTAAGAGTAGAAAGAATTGGAGCAAAGGGTTTTTCGGTTTGAATAGTTAAATGTTTGGAATCATTTGAACTAATAGTTAAACCGGGAATATTGTAGTTAATATCACTGGCGACAAACTCTTTACCTTTGTGCCAACGGAGATTAGAATTTAATTCAAAAATAAATTGGGTGTTGTCCTGACGAATATCGAGATTTTTTACCAAAGGGGAAGTATCAAATTTATTATTTTCAGTATTGATAGTTAAACCATAAGAAATTTTGTTGGCAATATCCGAAGGAAGAGTATTTACTGTATATAAACCCTCAAGACCAATTTTTTCGATTGGGCGGTTGATTTTTAGATAAAGCCCTAATATTTGCTGTCGGAAAACAACTAGAACGACACCTAAAATCAGACCTGAAAATAGATAGGGCCAATTTCTTTTAAGATAGTAGAAAAATAATTCAAATTTAAAACGAATTTTAGTGATCATTTTTTAGATCAGAGATTGGACAATTGAAGAAACTAGAAAGAGAAGAATAGTAAAGAGAGTTAGATTAAACATAATTTTTTCCCAACCACGACGTTCAGAGGTGCTTTCTGAAAGTATATTGTTGTTTTCGTCACTGCCTTTTGATTGGAGAAAAATAAGGGTTGATAGGGTGACACAAATAAGAATTTGAAAAATAGTAAGAGCGGTTTTCATAATTTTTTAAAAATATAAAGTAGAGTACTGATTATAAAGGAAGTGAAGAGATATGCCAAAAAGCCATTTAGTGGAAGATTAAATAATTGTAGTGAGGAGACATTGAAGTCATGAATTAAAAAGACGGCCAGATATAAACCAAGAGTATTAATAACGATTCTAATCAGTCCCAAGGTTAAAAAAGTTATTGGTAATAATAAAATTTTTATAATTGGTTTGAGAATTAGTTCAAATATTGCCAGTATTAAAGCAACTTTAATTATGGTTTCAATTTTTGATGAAAAAGCTAAATTATGCCAAATTTCATTTTCGATAACCAAAGCAAAGGCGAGGTATAAAGTATATTTAAGTATTTTTTTCATGTGTACGACTGGTAATTATTATACCGCTTGTAGTTAAAATAATAAGACTGGCAATAATGGAGAGTCCTAAGTTTATATAATGGGGGGTGTAATTTATTGTCTGTGAGGATCTTTGATCATTGCCGTCTTTTAAAATGAAGGTTATTTTTTGATATTTTGGTAACAATGATTGCCAGAATGATATTTTTGGTAATGAAATTGTGGCGTGTGAATACGGTAAAATATAATCAATACTTTGATTAAAGCTGGAATCAGTGGTGGTGATGGTAAGATTTTTTTGAGAATTCGGGGTGGAATTTTGAAGGAAAATTTGATTATTTTTTATAGTTATTATTGGTAAATTAGTATCTTTTTTAATTTCCTCGGTAGCAAAATTTATAAATACAGATTTATCACCATTTTCGTTTTTGTAAGAACCGGCCGGGAGTGGGTTTTGACTATTTAAACCATGGGTAACAAAGGTGATGTGATTTAGGTCAAGATCACTAAAATAATCAATGCCGTTGGTGGTTTTTCCCCAAGTTGGATCAATTGCCTTCCAGGCTTTAGAATTGGAGTCGTAGTATTCTGGCCAGGCATGAAGGACATCACTTTGAAGATTGGTAGGTTTAATTTTAGGATTATTGGAATAGGCAAAACCCTCGATTTCCCTGGAGGCAATACCTTTGGAGCGAGCAATGGTGACAAAAAGATCTGTAAATTCGGTACAAAGAGAATTGTTTGGATCAATAATGGCGCTAATAGCCCCTAAACGATTGGCTGAGTTGATACGGTCATAGTTATAATTTAAAGTGTTAACAACATAGTCATAAATTGAACGGGGAGTATTGAGATTTTTAGAGATTTCCTGGATTTGGGGATCGTTGACAGGCCAAAATGTTTGTGCTTGAAGGTAGGAATGGAGATTACTAATTTGACTAGGGAGATGGAGTCCGGTTTTAACCTGTCCGATAGCAGTAATGTTTAATTCTTCTCCACCTTTGAGTTGATATTTACCTATCCAATTGCCATCCTGATCAATATTTATGCTCAGAGGTGGTGGGGATATCGATTGATAAAAGACAGATTGGGAATAGGTGTCAGGAATAAGAGCTATTTCCGAGAAAATAGTATTAGAAGAATCATTTTTTAGAAAGTAATTTAATTTAAAGTCAAAGAGTTGATAATCGCCCAAAATTATTAGAATTTTGGCATGAGAATTATTTTGGAATGTAATAGTATTTTGAGTTAAAGACTCCTGAAATTTAATGGGTATCGAGGCAAAAGAAAGAGCACCAAATTCTGAGGGGGCAATAATTTTTATCTGGGTATTGCCCAGAGATGAATCGTTTAATTGGGGTAGAGATATTTCCCACGTCTTGCCCTTGTGCTTAGCTAAGTCGGCAATCCGATAAATTAATTTAAAACTGGTGATTTGGTCTTTACCGACTTTTGGATGATTAAATTTTAGTTTTATTAATGAATTATCGTTTTGATTAGTAAAACTAGTGAGGATGTTTCCACCATCATCAGTAGCACTAAGATCGGTAATTGGTAAACCCTGAATTTGAATTTGATATTCATTTGGATAGATTTGGGAAAAATTATTGGTGATATTGATTTGGTGAGTAACAGTGGCTTGACCTGAATTATTTAGTAGATATTCGATATTTTCATTAATACTAAAGTCAGAAACGGCAAAACTAGGCACTTTAAAAAGAAAGAAAACCATAATAAGGCAAAAGATCATATCTAATATTAACATCTATTAAATTGTTGACTTCGGGTATTGTTCGTGTATTATAAAAGCAATGCCAGCAGTTGTATATAAAAGACAAAAAGAAATTTTAGATTTGATTGAGCAATCAATTGATAGATATGGTTATGCGCCAACATTAACAGAAATTGCCCAAAATTTGGGACTTTCTTCTTTGGCGACCGTACACGAACACTTGGCGGCTTTAGAAAAAAAAGGTTTGATTAGACGATATCGAGGAGCGGTTAGGGGGATAGAGTTGCTTAGTAACGAAGAAAAATCCTCTCGAGAAGATACTATCGAATTACCAGTTTTGGGTTTTATTGCCTGTGGAGCTCCAATTGAGCCATATACTGACCCAAATGCAACGTTGATGGTGTCATCGACGGTAATTAAGTCCGGAGATAAATCTTTCGTTTTACAGGCTAAAGGAGACTCAATGATTGATGATGGGATATTAAGTGGAGATTATGTGGTAGTTAAGGAACAAAAAATGGCTAATAACGGCGATATCGTGGTAGCAGTTTTAAGAAATGGTTTTGCAACTTTAAAGAGGTATTATCAGGAAGCAAATCGAATTCGTCTCCAACCAGCTAATTCAACTATGAGTCCAATGTATGTGACGGATGTGGAAATTCGTGGAAAAGTGGTGGCAGTGATTAGACAGTTTAACTAATAAACATGTTATATATAATTTCAACTCCAATCGGAAATGTCAGAGATATCACATTGAGAGCTATCGATATGTTTGAAAGTATTGATGTATTGTTGTGTGAAGACACCAGAAAGACAGGGTTGTTGTTGAAAGAATTAAAAATTGCCAATAAACCTAAGTTGTTTTCTTTTTACGATGAGGTTGAGAGACAAAAGATACCTCAAATTATTGAAATGCTCAAAGAGGGGTTGGAAGTTGGTCTCGTGACTGATGCCGGGACTCCTCTATTATCTGATCCTGGTTGGTTGCTAATTAAGAGATGTCAAGAGTTGGGACTCAAATATACGGCAATTCCCGGAGCTTCAGCGACAATAAATGCTTTAGTGCTGTCGGGATTACCTATGGGTCGTTTTATTTATATAGGTTTTTTACCAAAAAGAGATGGTGAGAGGAAAAAAATTTTGCATCTTTATAAAAATATTGATGGAGCAAAAGTAATTTATGAATCACCACTTCGGACGGAAAAATTAATATCAGAAATAAAAGAAATTTATGGCGATAAGGTCCAAATTAGAATTATTCGCGAGATGACCAAAAAATTTGAAGAAATTAAAGACAATTGGGATGGCGACATCAGAGGCGAAGTAGTAGTTGTTTTTAATTAACTATTTTTTCTTGGTTTTTTTAACTTTTTTGTCCTTATTTTCCAATCTTTTACCTTCGGCCCAGGCAATAATCTCTCGGGTACGGTCAATAGCATCTGGTGAGACAGAGATGGAAGTTATTCCCCATTTAACTAGTTTTTCAACTAAATCAGGATGATTACTAGGAGCTTGTCCGCAAATACCAGCCATAATACCACGCTCTTTGGCTTTGGTAACAAGTCTTTTAAGTGACCAAAGAACTGAGGGGTCTAATTCGTTAAAGTCTTTAGCAATTTCTCCATTATCGCGATCAAGACCAAGAGTAAGCATGGTTAAGTCATTACTACCAATAGAAATTCCGTCGATACCAACATCAATAAATTTATCGATCATGATGACGTTGGTTGGAATTTCAGCCATCATAAACAATTTGAATGATGGACTTCTGAGTAATCCCGCGTCGGTGACTAATTTTTTAACTCTTGTTAGCTCCTCGGGAGAACGACAAAAAGGAATCATTAGCCAGAGGTTTTTTAAATTAAACTTGTTGCGAATTAATTTAATGGCTTCCAGCTCCATATTAAAGACGTCGGCAGAGTTGATGTAACGGAGAGCGCCACGAAAACCTAGTAACGGATTAGCTTCTTCGGGCTCGTATAATTTACCCCACTTTAGGTAACGATACTCATTGGTTTTGAAATCAGTAGCCCGATAAATAACAGGTCGAGGATTAAAATTTTTACAAAATTCTGCCATACCTGTGGCTAATCTTTCGATATATTCCTTTTGTCTCCCTTCCTGAATCATACGCTTGGGATGAACTCCAATGTTGGCAATCATAAATTCGGCACGAAGAAGTCCAATGCCATCAACATTTCTTTTACTAATTTCTTTGGCTAACTCAGGCTCACCCAAATTAACATAAAGTTTAGTAGCGGTTTTTTGGTTGGTGTGAACGACTTTTTTAACACTTAATCCAGAGCTTTGGTCACCAGCGTAGATTTTACCATTACTACCGTCGACGGTGACCATATCCCCTTCCTTAATGGTTTTGGTAGCATTGCCGGTACCGACCACACAGGGAACACCTAATTCCCGACTAACAATAGCAGCATGAGAAGTTTGACCACCTTTATCGGTAATGATTCCGTTAACCTTTTTCATGGCGGGAACGAAATCCGGAGTGGTCATCTCGGTAATAAGTATTTGACCTTTTTGAACCCGATTAATTTCTTTGGGACTTTTGATAATTACGGCTAAACCGGCACCTGATCCTGGACTGGCAGCCTGGCCGGTTAGGATTGGGGTAAGGTTAGCGTCGATTTTAGTTTGGTCATCCAGAGTTTTTTGACTGGTAGCAACTGTGGTTATTGGTCTGGTTTGAACAAAAAATAATTTATTTTTTTCTATGGCGAATTCAATATCCTGTGGTCGACCATAATGGTTTTGAAGTTTTTGAGCCAATTTGGCAATTTTTACAGCCATATTTCGGTCAATTTTACTCTTTGATTGTTTGTATTTAGGAACGGGGATTTCTTTGTTTCCATCTTGAAAACGAGCTAATTGAATTTCTTGGTGGACATGATTTTCAAGTTTAATTTCCCAATTACCTTTATCAATTAGGTATTGGTCTGGGGTGACAATACCCTGAACGATATATTCTCCTAAACCCCAAATGGTTTCGACCACAATTTCGTTTTTGTTGTTGGAAACAGGATTGAGAGTAAAACAAATACCGGAAATTTCACTTTGAACCATTTTTTGTACAGGGACAGCAACACCGATTTTAAAATGGTCGTAATGATTTTTTACCTGGTAGAAAAGGGAACGGGAGGTAAATAAGCTAGACCAACAATTGCGAACTTGGGAAACAACATTAGTTTCTCCAATAACATTCAAAAAAGTATCACCTTGACCGGCAAAAGAGGCATCAGCACTATCTTCGGCGGTGGCTGAGGTACGAACAGCAACTGGAACATCCTTTAAACCACCAAACGAACAAAGTTTTTTATAAGCAACCATAATATCCTGAGCCATATCCTGGGGAACCGGAGAGGAACGGACTAATTTTCGAATAGAGGCGGAAGCTTGGGCTAACTCTTCAGCATTATCGACGTTGGTGGCATCCAAAATGGCTTTAATTCTGGGTTTAAGATTATTGGCTTCAATGAAACGATAATAAGCGTCGGCAGTAACACAATAACCGTTGGGGACAGGGATTCCAAGGTTGTACATTTCACCTAAATTTGCACCTTTTCCTCCAACCAGATTGACGTCGGCAAAATGTAAATCTTTGAACCATAAAAGCGTTGGTGTTTTTTTCATTTTATTTTTGGCTCCAGCCACGATTTGGGGAATTTCTAATTGTTTCAGTTTCGTTTGGGCGTTTGGCATCATCTTCGAGACGGAAAGTAGTTCCCTTTTCTCCGGTTGATGCTTCAAAAAGTTTACAATCGGTAATAGCTTGGAAGCGATGAATAATACCAGGGGTGATGGTGTAACCGTTACCGGGAACCATTTTTTCGGTAATTAGATTATTTTGATCTTTACCCCAAATAATGTTGGCTTCACCGGAAAAAATACAAAGGGTTTCAAGTTTTTCATCGTGATATTGGAGAGAGAGACGTTTACCGGCGTTAATTTCGAGTATTTTGGCGGTATATGGTAATTCAGAGGTGGTGAGGATAACTTCACGACCCCAGGGTTTATCAACAATTTGGGCAGTCATATTAAAAATGATAGCAGAAAAAAAGATTAAGAGTCGAGGAGGGAAAAAATTATTTTTTGAATAGCGGACTCCTTTGGCTCGTATAAAGTTCCGCTTTTAGAATTTTTGTCTAATTCAATCAAATCTAAATAGGCTTTTTTTAGGCTGTTTTCGGAAAATTTAGAATAACCAGTAAGTTGGCGGCGAAGAGTGTTTTTCATCCAAAACATAGTTAGCTCTAGAGGGAAATTAGAGATTAACTCCTGATATTTTTTAGAAAAATCTGCTTTATTTTTTGGTTTAATGGAATTTAGACAGGTAAACAATAGTTCGGGAAGAATAAAAATTTTAATGTCAGCATGGGGAAACAACTTTAGTTTAGTGACCTCAATTTTTTTATCTTGCCAAAGGAGATAATCTTCGTTTGGATGGTTGTTAATTAATTTGGAAATTTTATCTAGTTGGGGTTTAAGAAGTGAAAAAATATTCTCGAGAATTATAGCCTTACTTTCGGAAAAAAGAGATGGAGTATTTAAAAATCTATCAAGAGAATCTATGTCAATATTTTTATTATTTTGTTGGAATTTGTCATGTAAAGTGTATTTTTTGACGGATTCAGAAAAGGCGGTATAGCTTTGAGAAGTATGGTCGCCGTGAAAAATATAGATCACAAGTGAATTTACTACATTAATAGTAAAATATCTATTCTGAGTTGGAAAAAATTATTTGACTTTAATGGAATTAGTGGTAAAATTTGATACTTATTAAGTATGTATTGAAATATTTAAATTGTTGATGTATTTTTATGCGAAATCTAAATGAAAGTATTTTTCAAGATTCAGAGAACGGACATCAAAAATGGGAGCAAGAGTTATTAAGTTCTAATAAGTTAATTCGAAAAATTCCCAATCAGGAAATAGTAGAACGCCTAGGGGTGACATCAATGTTGCCGCGGGATATTGTTTCTTCGATAGAACAAAACACTTGGTATGAATATGATGGTGGAAAATATATTATCGAAGTTCCCAATCCATATTTTTTGCCAAGAAAAATTGATAAAGCAGAAATGGTTTTGATAAGTGATTTAGATGATACCTTGTTTAAAACAACGGAGTGGCACGAAAAAGAATACGAATATATTTGTAAGTACTGGCAAGAAGTTGGAATAGAAGGTGGAGTTGATGAGGCTAAGGCTATTTATGAATTATCAAAAATTTATGTACCACATTTAGCTGAGGCGGAAAAACGTTATACCCCATATTTAAATTTTATTTTATTGGATCAATTTCGCCGTCGACAATTAGAACAAAAAATGAGTTCGAGCCAAGCCCTTGAATATTTGAAATTTGTACAGGCCAAGATACAGGAAAATATTATGACCTATGGAGAGGGAATAATTTCTGACTATGTTAGTGATACGGAATTGTTAGCGAAGTTAATAGGTGAAAATCACCCGAGTGATTTTATGCATTTGCCGTTAATTCGTGATCTTTTTGACGGAGATAATGATCAAGAAAATTCAGTATTGCGGGTGGTAATGACCAGAGGAAAAATTGAAGGACCTTTGGGTCAGGTATACAAGGTTCATCAGAGTGGAATGGCAATGCTGTCGAGTGTCGATATAGTTGTTTATACCAATGATAGAAAAATTGATGCCTTATTGTATTTAATGAATATTTTTCCTCAGTTAAAGTCAAAAAATATGTTGCTTTATGATGATAATCCCAGTGAAACAGCACCTTTTTGTGAACTAATTGAAACCAGAGGGGCAAATCCGTTTAGAATGGAGATTATTCAAGTACGTCACAATAATTCAAAGAGACGTGACAAAGAAGTGAAAATTCGTAATTGTACTGGTGAGACAAGAGTAAAAAAACCTTACGCTTCGGTTGGATATGCTTTACAGTCAGGAGAAAGTCTTCCAATCGAAAAATGGGAGGATGTAGATAATCCCGCTGAGACCCCAGCGACGATTTTTGATCACTATGATATAGATAATCGGGTTATGGGACACGTTGTATAAGTAGATATAACGGCGATTTATGGTAAAATAATGACTGTCTTAACAGGCTTTAAATGGCTCCATCGTCTAGTGGCCTAGGACTCCTGGCTTTCATCCAGGCAATCGTGGGTTCGACTCCCACTGGAGTCACCTAGATTTTTTAAAGTTTTTTTGAAGAATTATTCCGGTAGTAATAAATATCAGACTGATGATTTGAGCAATTTTAATATGTGATACCTGCCAAGTGTCATTTCTAAAAAACTCCATAAAGAAACGAATAATCCCATAACCAATTAGATAAAAGGCAGTAGGTTTTTTTGATTTTCTGATTAAAAAAAACAAAAATAGATTTAAAGAAGCTTCAAACCACCAGGAGGGAATTTCTTGGTTGATGAAATTACCTAATCTTCCAATAGATTGGCATAAAGGTAAAATTGGAGTAATTGAATCTAAAATAGAAAGTATGGAGATTTTGGTTACCAGAGAATAGATAAGTATATAAATAGTGGCAGCGATTAAAGCACCGTAGATACCCAATCCCCCATTCCAGGTAGCAAAAATTTGCAAAAGGTGTTGTGAATAATATGACCAAGAATCAATGACGTGATAGGTTCTGGCACCAAATAGCATGGAAATAAGTAAACCAAAAATGAAGATATTAATTTTGTTTGCAGGGATAGCTTTCTGGTGTCTGGAGAAATATTCGATACCGACGACAAGTGAAATACCAATGATAAGTCCGTATAGATGCATGAAGTGGGCCCTGCGAGGATCGGACTCGCGACCAATTGCTTAAAAGGCAACTGCTCTACCACTGAGCTAAGGACCCAAATTGTTAAAAATAGACGCAATTATTTCAAATTGCTTAATAGTCCGCCGGTTGGCGGATCTACCACTGAGCTAAGGACCCAAATTGTTAATTAAATATTTCTGGCGTGGCTATCTCGTAGGAAATAGAGTTTAGCACGATGGAGAAGTCGTTTTGGACTTCGAAGCATTTTAATAGAATCAATCCATGGTGAATTAATTGGAAAGATACGTTCTACTCTAACTCCGTCAGAAGCATTTTTGGAAACTAAAAAGTTCTTATTTTCACCAGTACCTTTAATGGCTAGAATAATGCCGTCGAAAGCCTGAAGTCTTTCTTTATCTTTTTCTTTGATTTTGTAATTAACTTTAACAGTATCTCCGATGTGGAATTCTGTATCTTGGTAGGAAAATTTGATGGCCATATTTTTTTTATAAAATTTTAGTTGAAACTTTGGTATTTTATATTAATATCGACGCTGAATCAATATCTAGGAAGATTATATGATGCTTTTGTCGAAAATGTCATTTATGTCAATTTAACCCCTTGTAATATATGTCACTATATCCTATGATATTCTTGCTAAGTAAAACTAAACATCATGAAGCATATCAGATACATACAGTTTGATACTACACCGCCGACAGGCGGTTTTTTTGTAAATTTTTGTAAATCCCCATTATTGGGGATTTTTTTTATACATAGGGAATATTTTTTAATTAACGGAGGTGATGTCAGTTAACCTAGTTTGAGTTAATTAAGAATATACAAAAGTAAGTGATTTTAGTTTAGATTTCGGAAAAATTCTTCAATGTATTTTTTGGGGATTTTTTTTGACAAAAAAATTATTTTTTTAAAAAGGAGATGAATAGAAATTAATGATTAACAAACTTGAAAATAACATGTCAGTAGTAAGGTTAAGTCTTGGTTCACCTACTAGTAGAATGGCGGAAACTTTACATAATTTAGTGGAAGATCTTAAACGAAGAGGTGTAGCTAAACAGACTACCTTATCATCAGGCCACGTGTTCACTGAAGCTGAAAAGTTACAAATTGAGTATGAAGCTAGAAAAGCGGTAATTGGAAAAGGTTAGCTCAATGTTTTTTAAAATTTATTAATTAAATTAAAAATACGTATGTTGCAAAAAAATGAAGGTGAAACAGCTAAAGCTGTAGTACTTAGTCCTGATTTGAGTAAGAGTAAACCCAAAAGAAGACTCCACTCAGATGAAGATAATAGAATCGTAATGGAGCTAGTGATGAACTATCCATTGAAAAATATTCCAGAATTGAGGGCACGGACAATCAATGTAACGCCGATTTCTGTTCGTTAATTTTGATTAAAAATTCGATCGATTTCGGTCTGGAGAGCTTGGTTGTAATTTACGCCATAGGAAAGGGCAATTTCCTTTCCATTTGGAAGAACAATTAGGCCCCGGTGACCATTTTGATGGTTTTTTAATAGTTGATTTAGTGCCATTAATTGAGATTGAGAGGTACCTTTGGGAACCTCGATCACAAAATCGTATTGGCTAACGTTGCTGGGTAAGGTTTCGGAAAGTAGATCTATGAGGATTGATTTAACCTCATCTCGAATAGAAATTTTACCTTCGATATAAAACCCTTTATTTTCATCAATAATATTTTTATAAGTTTCATATGCCTTGGGAAAGATTACTCCTTCAATTTGACTGGTACCATCATCAAAGGTAATAAAAGCCATTTCAGAATTATTCTTTTTGGTGCGAATAACTTTGAATTTATGAATAACAGCGGCAAATTTAACAGAAGCATTGGATTCCCTTTCCTGAAGATCACTAATTTTAGGGAGTGATGCCTGTCTAAAATTGCTAAGAATTTTACTGGTAGGATTTTCAGTGATATAAATTCCTAGTAAAGTTTTTTCCAGGGTTAATTTTTCTTTTTCTGGCATGGGAGTAACCTCTGGAAATATATCTGGAGGGACGGTAGTAATACTATCTGAAATATCGAAAAGACCAAATTGACCGGAGCTTTTTTTATCGTTTAGTTTACTGCATTTGTTTCTAATTTCATCAACGGCTGCCAAGATAGCATTCCGTTCACCAAACTTATCAAAAGCACCGACTTTAACAAGACTTTCAACGACCTTTTTATTAACTTTTTGACTGCTAACACGAAGGCAGAAGTCATTAAAGTTTTGATAAAGACCATTTTTATCTCTTTCTTCGACTATTAGGTTAATGGCAATATCACCGACATTTTTTATTGCCGAAAGACCAACTCTAATAGCCATTTGATCAAGGGAATCAGGATTTTTCTCAAAATCAAAACCCTTATTAGAAGTATTAATATCGGGTGGCATTACAATAACTCCCATATGTCGGCATTCTTCGATGCCGGCACTAACCTTTTCAATATCGTTTGCCTCGGCAGTTAAAAGGGCACACATATATTCAACCGGGTAATTGGCCTTCATATAAGCGGTTCGATAGGCTAACATGCCGTATGATGCAGCATGAGCCTTGTTAAAACCATATGAAGTGAACGGTTCAATTAGCTTGAATATTTCTTCAGCTTTGTTTTGAGAATAGCCGTTTTTTATACATCCCTCGATAAACTTAACTTTTTGAGCAGCCATTTCTTCTGGGATTTTTTTACCAATAGCTTTTCTAAACTTGTCGACTTCGGTCCAGTTGTAACCAGCTAGCTCGATGGCGGTATACAAACAATCGTCTTGATATACCAGTAGTCCATACGAGTTTTTTAAAAACTTTTCCATTTTAGGGTCAAAATATTCGATTTTACTAGGATCTCTTTTTCGGGCAATGTATTCGGGAATAATGGCCATAGGACCCGGGCGATAAAGGGCAACCATAGCCATTAAATCTTCGACTCGATTGGGTTTTAGTTCTTTAATCCACTTGGTCATTCCCTCTCCACTAAGCTGGAAAGCACCCATGGTGTCACCACGGGAAATCATATCAAAGGTTTTTTTATCATCGAGGGGAAGTTTTCGGAGATTTATATCAATATTTTTAGTTTTACGAACATTAATGACGGCTTGGCGCAAAAAGGATAGATTGCGGATCCCTAAAATATCAAATTTAATTAAACCGACATCTTCGCAGGCATGCATTTCGTATTGGGTAATAGGTTTTTCACCACCGGTTTCAGTTTGAGTTGGAGAAAATTCATTGATAGTTGTTGGGGAGATTACGATAGCACAGGCATGAACCGAAATGTGCCGGGCACACCCTTCAATTTGTTTGGCGGTGTCAAGAATTTTTTTAGCATCTGGGTCGGTATCGTAGAGTTGTTTTAAGTCGGGGGTAGTATCAAGAGCTTTATCGATACTCATGGGAAAACCTTGTGTGCCCATGGGAATTAATTTACTAACTTTATCTCCGATAGCATATTCATAACCCAAAACACGGGCAGTGTCGCGAACGGCACCCCGGGCCATCATTCGACCAAAGGTACAGATCTGGGCAAAGGCCTCTTCACCATATTGTTCAATAATATGAAAAAGCATATGTTGGCGTTGATCATCGGCGATATCAAGGTCGATATCTGGTGGTGAAGGACGATCTTTATTAAGAAATCTTTCAAAGGGTAGACCATAGACAAGAGGATCAACCGAGACAATTCCTAAAACATAAGATACTAATGAACCACCGGCACTACCCCTAGTGTTGGTTGGGGTATCGTTTTCTTCGCACCAAGCGATAAAATCACGCATAATTAAAAAATAGGCGGCATAACCTTTGGAACAAATGACGTCTAATTCATAGTCGAGACGTTCTTTGATTTCAGTTTTGATTTGTCCATAGAGCTCTTTGGCACTGTTGTAAACCATTTCGGTTAGGGTTTCTTCGGCACTCTTGCCTTTGGGGAGTTTAAATTTTGGAAAATACCACTTACCTATTTCGATATCAACATTACATTTATCAGCAATTTTCTGTGTATTTTCGATTGCCTCCGGATAGTCAGAGAAAATTTCTGTCATTTCCTCTGGACTTTTGACATAAAAATCTGGGGTTGAAGCCATACTTAAACGATTGGGGGTGTTGACGGTTGTTTGAGTATTAACCATAACTAAAACATCCTGAGCGAAAGCATCTTCTTTTTTTAGATAGTGGCAGTCATTGGTGGCAACCAAAGGAATACCTAATTCACGGCTAATTTTAATAATATCTTTATTGGCAATTTGGTAGTCTTTTTCATCAAGATGACGCTGGATTTCTAAATAATAATCTTCCCCAAAGAGTTTTTGATATTTAGAAGCGATTTCCTTGGCTTGATCATAATCTTTATTGAGGATATTTTGAGCAACCTCGCCTGCTAAGCAAGCACTTAGACAAATTAAACCTTCATGATATTTTTCAATAGTTTCCCAATCAACCCGGGGTTTGTAATAAAAACCTTCCTGGTGACCAATACTGACTAGCTTCATTAAGTTTTTGTAACCAAGATTATTTTTAGCTAATAGGACGAGATGATTGGTACGACGATTTTGAGATGATTTTTCAGTACGGCTGCCGTGACAAGTATAGATTTCACAACCGATAATTGGCTTTATTTCTGCTTTTTGACAGGCTTTGAAAAATTCAATAGCTCCATACATATTACCGTGGTCAGTGATGGCACAAGCATTGGCTCCCTGTTCTTTAATCAAAGCAGTGAGTTTTTTTATCTTGGTAAGGCCGTCAAGAAGTGAATATTCGGTATGGAGATGAAGATGAACAAAAGCCATTGATTAATTATTGATTTTTACAGGCTATTTTTCAATGTAGATAAAATAAATCAAATCTAAAAATACTAATATAATGCGGTAATTACATTAGTTTTGGGGAATATTACTTATGGTGAATAAAAAACCATTTTGGGCGACATCAATTTCTTTGACAGTTTTTGGGGTAGGTCTAATAGCGAGAGGGTCCAGATATGAACTGATTGATTTAATTGGGGCACGACGATGATTGGGAAAACAGATTTTAATAAGATTGTTTTCAAGTCTAACTTCAGGTAAGCCTGCCTCATAACTAATTGCTTGGGCCATAACATCTTCTTTAAATGGTATTGACGGGGGAAAAATTATTTTTGATTTTGAAAAGACATATTTAGTACCGGCAGTTATAGCTTCAAGTACTAAATTTAGTCCATCAGAGGTAAATGGTCTGGAGGCTTGCCAAATTTGGTCATCGGGAATATAAATGAGGAGATTTTGTCTGGCGATGGATTGTAAGGTATTTTCGGTAGTTTTTTTAGTGACTATTTGACATAGTCGAGAAAGTCTAGCTTCCATTTCCATGTTAAAAAGTGTATCACATCACATCATAGCTTCAAGGGCGGTAATGCGATCTTTAATCGGTGGATGAGTAGAAAACATTGAAGCAAGTTTTTTACCTTTAAAAGGATTGGCTATGTAAAGGGGGGCAGTAGCGGTTGAAGCCTGAGAAAATGGGGTAGAGTCGTGATCAATTATTTTAAGGGCATTAATTAATCCGGAAGGTTGTTTAGTCAAAGAGACGCTGGAAGCATCAGCATAAAATTCACGTCGTCTGGAAATAGCTAATTGAATTAGTTGGGCAATAAGAGGGGCAAAGATGATTAAAATTAAGCCTAGAACGGCAAAAATCGTTGAAGTGTTTCGGTCGCGATCATCATCTCTGTCCCAAAAAAGTCTTTGATTAGTTAAATTTATTAGAATGGAAATAGTACCAATTAGTACGGAAACAATGGTCATTAGTAGAATATCGTAGTTTTTTATATGAGAAAGCTCGTGTCCGATAACACCTTCTAATTCAGTCCGGTTAAGTTTATTAAGTAGACCGGTGGTGGCACAGACAACAGCATGTTTTGGATCTCTACCAGTAGCAAAGGCGTTCATGGCATCACTTTCAATGATGTAAATTTGAGGTACGGGAATTTTAGCTACCATAGCCAAATTTTCAGTTACAGTATAGAAATCGAAATATTTTTTTCTAGTGGCAGGAACTGCCTGATTGATAGCGAGGACTATTTTGTCACCAAGAAAATAACTTCCAAATGCCGAAAAAAGGGAGTAAACGATAGCGATTGGTAAAAGATATTGACTATCAAAGGCGTAACTTAATATATATCCGGCAAAGACTATAAATGAAATAAAGATAATAATGATAAGCGTTGAACGCCAACGATTATGGTTAATTTGCTCGTAAAAATTGGCCATAAAACAAGATATCTAAACTGATATATTTATGAGTATTAAAGTTAAACTAATTTAGTTTGACTTCTGGATTTTTAGTTTCGGATTCAGAAACAGTGGTAATATCCTTGGAATTGGGTGTTTCTAAACCAGCCTTCTTTTGGAATCCCAGAAGAGGTGCTAGCCAAACGCCTGGAATGGTGGAAATTTTGACATTGAAATCTGCTGAGAGATCGATAAAGGTACGTCGGGCATACATGATTTTATCGGCGGTATCACGAAGCTCTTCCATCATATTGCCAACCAAATTTGAAGCCTGAATCTGAGGATTCGATTCGGCGATAACTTTTAAAGAACCCATTGTCTTGGTTAAAAGTGCTTGGGCTTTGTCGATAGATTTTTGATCTTTAGAATCAATAGCTTCATCGATTAGTTTTCTGGCGGCGGTTAAGTCTTCAAAAATACCCTTTTCGTGTTTCATGTAACCTTTGACCGATTCGATAAGGTTAGGGATTAATTGGCTTTGACGTTTAAGCTGATTACCAATTTCTTGAAGTGAGGCGGAAATATGGACTTCAATAGTTTTAAGATTGTTATAAAAGATAGTCAAATAGAATACCAGAACAACTAGAACGATAAGTAGTATATTCATAACAAAATTATAGCACTTTGTATTTTTCCAATTCCCCTTCTCCAATTCTTTCTTGGGGTGGAATCAATTTTAAGTGGAGAAATTTATAAAAATTTTCTTCATCCTCAAATTTATGGACAAACCCGGTTTTTGAATCTTTTATGCCGTATTCTGAAAGGGAGTAACCAAGTTTGAGAGCATGACGACGAAGCAAAATATTGTGCTGACGAGAACCAGTAAAGTGTTGCAAAAGAGCTCCAAATGAAGATGGTGCTTTAACCATCAGATCAACGTGAATGTCATTTAGTAGGCGAAAGCTAGCCTTATTTTTTCCTCGAGCAATGATTTGAATAATGTCGGGATATTGTAGAAAGTAATCAATAATTGGTAAAGAATTGTCTGAAGCGGCGGCAATATCGATATCACCTACAGTTTTGGAAAGACGACGGAGCGAACCAAGGGAAATAAATTCAATATCAGGAAAGTGATTTTTCAGGTACCTAATAATTTTTGCGGCCAATGATTGAGCATCTTTTAGCAACATTCGATTTTTTCGCCCTAAAAATGAAAGAGTATTTTCAAGAATAGCATCTTCGGATTTTTCACCAAAAGATGGAATGTTTCTAATTTTATTTTTTTGACAGTAAAGAACTAATTGGTCTAAAGCCTTGTTTGGGTCCTTGGAAAATTTAAGATGTTGAGTTAATTTGTAGGCGATTAGTGGGCCGACACCGTTGATTTTGGTAAAGGTAAAAACTGCCGGGTGAATATTTTTAAAAACACTTTCGAGCCTGGGATAGGGTTTATTGAATTTAAAAAGATAATTGATTTTTTTAAAAATGCCCGGGCCAACATTGGGAACAGAATCGAGATTTATAGGATTTTTTATCCATAAATCGTAGAGAGGTTCGGGGTAGGTTAAAACAGTATCGGCGGCATTTTCATAGGCGGTAATTCGAAAACGACTCTTATTTTTTATTTCGTAGGCAGTAGCAATATTGGTTAGATATTCAGAAACCTGAGCGTTGCTGTATTTAACAGACATACAAACATTATAAATGTTTATGATATTCTTGACAAAGAAATGACTATTATTGAATCTAAATGTTTAGGCGAGGCAATAGAAATTGCTGGAAAAAGGTTTAATTTAGAAGAGTTAAGAGTCGGAAGTGGAGACGGAAATGGTACTACTTTTGTGGTGGAAATTTTAAGACGGAAAGGATGTATTAGTACTAACGGGAGTGGGGTTTGTACGGTAACCGGATCGAAATGTATTATTGATGAATTAACCGGGCATCAGGCGGTAGATTTGCTGAATATTGAGGACGATGATGATTTGCTTGATGAGGATCCTTATGGTCCAAATAATTATGAGGATTAGTTTGAGAATATAATAAAAATATGGTGGAAATTGAAATACGAGGAAGATTGGATAAAAATAAGTTTGAGGAAATGATGGTATTTATGCAAAAAAATGCCAAATTAAAGGATCATTACAAACGTCTGTCAGTGGATATTTCTTTAGGTTTTGATGAAAATAGCCGAAGTTGGAAAAATTTAAGTGGAGTAGATTTAAGGATAAAAAAATCGGGAGATAAAGAAAAAATCAGCGCAAAAATCGGGAAATTTACTGATAAAGAAAGAGAAGAATTAGATATTAAACTGGAAAATGGGCAAATATTGTCGGTGATAAAGATGTTTGTAAAGTTGGGATTTGATAAAGGGATGATTTATCAATGGGAAAGCTGGGAGTTTGATTACCAGAATTTTGAAGTGAAATTGTCTAAATACAATGATTCCTATTTTACTTTTGAAATAGAATCGGAGTCTGATACAGATAACCCCGATGAATTGGCAAAAAAACTATCATTAATCCCCTATTCAGATGAGGAATACAAGGAGGCGATTGATTGGGAAAATAAAAATATTCATCAATTATTTTCAGTAGAAAGAGTGGAAAATATCTTAAAGGCTTGGGATAATTAGAATATAGATAAAAGAAGCCAGTTTTGGTATAGTATCAGAGCTCTAGACCGAGGACCCGTGGTGCAGCGGTCTAGCACATCCGCCTGTCACGCGGAAGATCGTGGGTTCAAATC
>CAZKWZ010000014.1:0-14470 GCA_964556795.1 uncultured Gammaproteobacteria bacterium
TACTTATAAAATAACCACAAATTACCCCCATCAGTTTAGTTAAAATCAAATGAAAAAAGAACAAAAAATATCGACACCAGAAATTTTTCCATTTTTTGATTTAAAGAATAAAAGTGGTTGGCTTGGTCATTTTGGCAATATACCTTATGAAATTTTTTATATGATTACCGGTGAAGACAGTATTGTAAATCCAAAAGATCCTGGTAAAAATATCCGACCACCAAGATCAGGGACCAGTCGATACTTGAGTATAATCATTCATGAATCCGTACCTGAGGATTTTAGACCAATTGTCATGTTTCACGAATTAAAAGAAGCAGAATTAGTTTTTAGTCAAAAAATCAGTTATCAAGAAGCCCACACTAAAATATCAGCAATCACTGAAAACTTTGCAGTTTTAAGTTTAAATAGAGAAAAATTGGAACTATATCATCAATGGAGAAATAACTTGGCCAAATAATAAGTTTTCCACAGAAAAATCAAACCGAATGCTATAATATCCCAGATTCTCAATTAGTAATAAATTTTACCTTAATTCTGGTAAAAAATATAAATGATTATTCATAACCAAATTACCCTTCAACTGCCAAATACTCGCCGTCGAATCTTGGAACTGATCAGTAAAAATGGTGATTATCATATTGCTGATGTTACTGTTAATCATCTTTTAGGAGGAATGAGAAATCTCAATTTACTTGTATCAGATATTTCCTATGCCGATGCTAAAAATGGTCTTTATCTCCGTGGTTATTCTGTTCCGGAAATCTTAACTAAATTACCAAAACCGAAAACGGCCAATATGCCTTATATTGGCGGACTCTACTATCTGTTAATGGTGGGAACATTTCCCACCCAATCTCAAGCTCTGGCTGTTGAAAAGGATTGGTCTCTCCGTGCTTCTCAAATCCCTAGCTACGTCTTTAATACGCTCTCTGCCATGCCTCGGGAAACTCACCCTATGACTTTATTGTCTCAGGCTGTTTTGGCCCTTCAAAACAATTCATTTTTTGAAAAAAAATATCGTCTAGAAATCAATAAAAAATCATCTTGGGAATCGGCTCTTGATGATTCTCTGGACTTAAGCGCCAAACTTCCGGTTATTGCTGCCTATATTTACCGTCTAAAATATTTTAATAATTCCCAAGTTCCTCAATATAATTCTCGGATTGATTATGCTCAAAATTTAGCCGAGATGATGCAGGTCTCAGATAAAAAAGCTTATGCTGATTTAATTAGATTTTATTTTATTCTCCATTCTGACCACGGTTCGGGTAACGTTTCTGCTCACACTATGCACCTGCTTGGTTCTGTTCTTTCCAGTCCCTTTTACGCCTTTTCAGCTTCCTTGAATGCCCTAGCTGGTCCACTTCATGGTTTGGCTAGTCAGGAAAGTCTAAACTGGCTTTTAAAAATATTAAAAATTTTTGGTGGAATTCCCACTGTTTCTGAATTAACCAAATATGTTTCTCGGGAAATTAGTTCCGGTAAAATTATCCCAGGTTATAGTCACGCTCTTTTAAAGGTAATTGATCCTCGTTTCGTCATGCTTTTAAATTATGCCAATGACCACTTTCCTCAGGACGAACTGGTTCGTTTATCCAACTTAATTTTTACAATAATCACTTCTGAATTAGCCTCTAAAGCTACCAATCCTCATCCTAATCTCGATGCTATTTCCGGAGTTCTTCAATATCATTATGGAGTTACCCAAAGCGATTTTTATCCGGTTATTTTTGGCCTCAGTCGTTCTCTGGGTTTAACCGCCAATTATGTTTGGTCGCGTGCTCTTAATCTTCCTATTGAGAGACCTAATTCTTTAACCCTTAAAATGCTCGAAGATATTGTCAAAAAAGACAATTCCTAAAAAATTATTTCTTCCCAGCCAAGCCTTTTAAAAGAGATACTACGTTTTCTCCCAATATTTCAGTTGCATATCCTCCTTCTTGGAGTACTAACACCGGTATTTCCAATGACTTTATTTGTTTTCCCAATTTCTGATAATAAGGAGTGCTCAGTCTAAAAGTTTTCATCGGATCTTTCTTGTGGGTGTCGAAACCAGCCGAAACCAACAAATAATCCGGTTGATAAGCTTTAATTATATGAATAGCTTTTTTTGCAGTTTGGTCGTATAGCTCATCTCCAGTGTCCTGAGGGAGGGGAAAGTTATAATTTGCCCCAGTACCCTCTCCTTGACCATGTTCAAAATCATATCCAGTAAAATGAGGAAATTTAAAACTAGGATCTGCATTAATATTTACCACCAACACTTCTGCCTGGCTATAAAAAATATCTTGAGTTCCATTTCCATGATGAAGGTCAATATCGAAAATAGCTATTTTTTTAGCCCCGTTATCAAGTAAAAATTTTGCCGCAATAGCCGCATTATTTAAATAACACATCCCTCCGGCCATTGCTACTTCAGCGTGATGTCCAGAAGGTCGAGTTAAGGAGTATACCAAGGCCTCACCATCCTTAAGTAATTTAGCTCCTACCACCGCCACCCCCGCCGAATCAACTGCTGCGTCATAGGTCCCTTTCATTATTGGAGTGTAGGTGTCAAAGACAAATAAACCACGTCTCGAAATAGGATTTGATGCCAAAGCATGATCTGTATATGGATGAACTGATGGATATATCGCTTTATTTGGGTCACCGGTTCTGTCGGCAATTTTTTGTGCCGCGTTAGAAGTTTCTCTCAAAAATTTTACATATTCACTATCGTGAACTCTCGTTATCAAAGGCAAATTATCATCAGTTTTTGATATTTGAATTTCGGCTATTCCGGATTTTTTAAGTGATTCCAATATTTTAATTACCCGTAGAATCGTATCATTATTTGTTCTCGGCTCACAGTTAAAATACTCATACTGAGGATTATGCTTTGAAAAAGATGGGTTATAAATTACCGGTATTTCTTTTATCATAACCAATTATTTTAGTGTTATTTCTCCTATAATAGCACATTATTAGCAAAATAGTCGGTCAACATAAATAAAAAAAATAATTTTTTATTATTTATATTTTTTGTTTCTTTCAATTAAATGTATTGAAAAATACGAATAAAATGTTAACATATACCCGCTATGGCTAAAATCGAAAATGGCAAAGAACGAACTTCTGTTGGGTCAGAAGTGCTTTCCTTTACTGGAGTTAGTTTTGTCTCATATGATAAGGTTCTCTTCAATGATGTCAATTTCAAGGTGCACAAAGGAGAAATCGTTTCCGTAATTGGTGAAAGTGGTTGTGGAAAAAGTGTCTTATTGCAATTAGTTACTGGCAGATTACAACCGGATGAAGGCCAAATAAACATAAACAACAAAACTACCGTTAGCTATGTTCCCCAAAATATTGAGCAAATTAAAGTTGATAAAAAAACCACAATCAGAGATTACTATTACACCGCCAGGGGTCTTCTTGATATCAATAGAAGAAAAGAAGAATTGGAATCTCAAATGGCTGAGGGTAACAGTAGTCCAGCAATTCTTAATAAATATAGTCAGGTTCTCGAAGAATATGAGCAACTCGGTGGATATACTGCCGATTCTGAAATTGAACAAATTCTTGAAGGTCTAAAAATCTCCAAAAGAATTTCCGGACATATTGACCTGGGAACCAAAATAGGTGAGGTAAGTAGTGGTCAACAGACTCGATTATTAATTGGTCGAGCTCTTTTTTCTTCCTCCGACCTATTAGTTTTGGACGATCCGACGAGTCATCTTGACGTTGAATCTGTTGACTGGCTTGCTAGTTTTCTTAAAACTCGGGAGCAGGGCATCCTAATTGCTACTCAGAACATTAATTTTGCCGAAAACTGTGCCAACCGGATTGTTGAAATAACTAGTTTCGGCCGGGTTATCACTTTTCAGGGAAAATATTCCGAATATGCTATAAAGCGGGATTCCATTTTGGCTGCTGAAAGAAAAGCTGCGGATGCTGCTTTGGAAAAATATCAAAAACTTGAAGCCACGTTTTTAAAATTTAAAGGTGCCGGATATTTTAGAAGAAGTCGTGATTTTGCTCAGGTCGGTGCTGCCATGCAAAGCCGCCTCGAAAGGATGAAAACGGAATTGGATGATATGCCGGGAACTCGTATTGTTTACCGTCAGGAAAAAGTCAAAAATCAGTTATTTATTCCCAGTCATGAAAATCTCAATCCTGCGATTCATATAAACGGTATCACCAAAAGTTATGACAGAAAGCATATTGCTTTAGATTTAAGACGAGTTGATTTGACAGTCAAAAGGGGACAAATATTGGTAATTGGTGGGAACAATGGGTCCGGAAAAAGTACTTTAATGAGGATTATTGAAGATTCTATTACCGGAAAAAACAAATTTACTCCCGACACGGGGGAAATTACCATGGAAAATGGACTTACTGTAGGCTACAACGCCCCTGACCACCTAGATATTCCTTCTGAGGGTAGTATTTTTGAATTAATTTTGAATTCTTTACCTCGAAAAAATGAAGCCCAGGCAACCGGAATACTGACCTTTTTTGGATTTAGCAATCAAAATTTGAGACTTAGGACTATTGAAACTATTAGCAGTGGCGAAAAGAAACAGTTATCTTTGGCTAGAATCATGGCTCGACAACCAGATATTATTCTGCTTGACGAACCTAGTGACAATCTCAAGATGGATGTTGTTGAAAGATTAATTGGTGCTCTCAATGAGTTTAGTGGTACCGCTATTGTTATCGCTCATGATCCTGAATTTATTAAAAAACTTGACGTTGATACAGAATTAGAACTACCCCACGGAAAAGTCAGAATTATCCGTAACTCTAGATAATATTAGGTATACCTGGTACATACAAAATAGGTTTGTATAAAGTCTAAAACCATCTATTCTCCCAAACTATTTAAAAGTGTGTTATATTACACCTTAACACTATATTGTATTCTGAGAAATTAATGAAACCATATTTTTATTTAAATGGTATCCGCGAATTAGCTGATGAATTGAATGGTGACGAAAATATTTATTTAGGAATTAGGCCATACGGATTTCATGCCGGTAACATGAGTACTCTTGTGGTTTATCCCATTTTATTGTGTCGTGAATTAATCAAATTTGGAAAAGTTCCCCGCTTTAACTTCTATGTTTTTATCAATGACTGGGAACAACAAAAGTTAGACGGCCCGGATACTAAACTTTATCCTTTCAATATCTTACCCAAATACACTACCTGGCAATTTATGCCCGATCCAATCGACAACAAGTTTTCCATCGTCGATTTTTGGGAACCAATAATATACAACAATATTCATTTTATTACCCATTACTTTCCCAAAACTAATGTCAAGGCCATCAGAAATTCAAGCATGAAAACGGTCCCGGTTATGAAAAAATGTTTATTGAAAACCATAAAACACCCGGAAGTTGTTTTAAAAATTTTAAAAGAAAATAGTACTAAAAAAACCCTTGATAAAGCTATTTATGCTTCAGCAGTTTGTCCCAAATGTAATGCTGCCCGGGGGATTTCCAAGGTAATCAAAGGGGATTACATCGTTCATAGCTGCTCTAGTTGTCATACTGAAACCAGGGACAAGTATGAAAATTTCGAATATTGGTTTTACCATAAACCATTAGCCCTACCGAGAATCGATGCTTATAAAATAGATCTTTGTATTACCGGTTCCGATCATTATCAGGAAGGGGATTTTGAAGTCAGACAAAAATTAATGAATGCTTTCAAAATCAAAACCCCACCCCCAAAAACTTTATATACTCCGACTATTCTCGGTCGAAACAACCTTGTTATGGGTAAAAGTAAAGGGAATGCCGAAAATATCGGACTGGACAAGTTATTACAACTTGTCCAAGAAAGTTCACAGGATGATCAAATTAAAATTCCCGATACTATCTAAATTATTTTTCTAAGGACTGGTAAACAAATTTTTTCAAAATAGTCGTCTTTTTCTTCTGGTAACATTTCTGTAAAAGTTTTTCCAATTGATTTTGGTCCGATAAAATTATTTAAAACATTATTTTCTGATTTATTATTTACCACCCCTTCACTTTTTATTACCAATGGAATTATTGTTTTAGCTAAACTTATTTTATTGTCCACAATGACTCCGAAAAATTTAATAAGTTTTCCTTGGCGTATCTGATTTGCTTTAAAATATTCTTTCCATTGTTCATAAATATCGCCAGTTTTAGAAAAAAAATTATTAACTTTTACTACTCGAACCAATCCATTATTTGTGGTAAATACGAATGAATCATCTTCACAAATAACATTGTTGTTTAAAGCCCGATTGTAATATCCCAATTTCATCTCCAAATTTTTTTTCTGTCGGTTACTGTTCTCCGGTGGGGTTTTAATTGTTTGTTTTTCCAAATCTATTAAATTAATTTCCGGTCTAACAAGAGTAATTAACTTTCTCAATCGTTTTATTTTATTTATGTTTGAGGTGGCAATTATTAAATCCATAAAAGTATTTATTTATTAATCGACCGGTTATACTTTTCAATATTTAAGCAATAATCAAATTGGTCAATTAGCTGATAATACTTAATTTTATTTTGATCCACGACAATTTTAGAATCGTAATATTTATAAAAAACATCAATCCATTCAGCTCCAAAATTTCTCTTAATACTAACCTCAGTGGAAGAAAGATCCTTGTATTTATCTCCCATGCCACAATCACCAAAATCAATCAATCCAAATCCTTTTTCACTTATCAAAACATTTGGTAAGCAATAATCACCATGAGTAAAAGAGTTATTATCAAATAGTTTTTTTGTAGTTAACAGATAGTTATAAACTTCCTCTGGTTTTCTTCCTTGGTTATTAGTTAAAAACTTTTCTGTTTCAATTACTTCCATTGAAATATATTGTTTTATTTCCTCCAAATCCTTATCCAAAGTGTTCAACTTATCCGCTTCCTTAATTTTTATCCGATTTAATTTTATCAATGCTTCCGCCACAATTTTTAGTACTATTTCTTTATCAAGTTTTGCTTTGTGCGAAGGTAATCCTTCCACATTAGTAATCAATAAAAAAGCTCTATCGTTTTGATGACAAAAATTTACTACCTTGGGAATGGCTATTCCATGATTACTTAACCATGTTAAGGCATTTGCCTCTTGTTCTAACGACTCTGCCGCTACCCCTTCACCCGATTTTAGGTAGAGAATTTCTTGATGTTCATTTTGATATTTCAATATCTGATCCCCCAATCTTCCGGCTAAAGTTTCTATCAACCGATATTCACTTAGATATTTTTTAATATATTGGGGTAAATCTTTTTTATTCACTATTGTTGGTTAATAACCGGCCTTCAATATTAATTGACCTGTCAATTAAACTATATAATTCGGCTTTATCATGACTCCAATGTATAAAACCATAGGGGACAATTTCAGCATTAAATCCACTAAAAAAATAGTCTATATTTTGTATTACTGAGCCTTCAAAATCAAAATATTTTAACTTACCAGTCTTAAAAGTCCAATTTACTGACTCGTAAATTAGGTCACTAATTGTTCCCCTTGGTGCCCCTTCCGCCTGCCAGGAATGCATCATATATGCCGTATTTTTATCAAAAGCCAACATTATTCCGGCGCACAATTTACCATCTTTCCTGGCTGTTACCACGACTGCTTGTTTATTATTTATCAAATTTATTGCTGATTCTTTTCTTTGTTTTTGTTCATCCAAATCTCCTTTAATAGCCAGATCAAAATTAAAATTATCCGGAGATTCTTCAAATAAGACCTCGAGATTATTTTGAGCGTTTTTTATATGATTTCTTAGTCGACTGTCAATTTGTGAATCGCTAATTGGTTTTGACAATATATGAGTATGGCGCCACTCAATTAAAGCTCCCTGGCTCTGGAGAGTCGCTGTTTCTTTAAAATCTGGGGCTAAAGGTAGATATACAGATTCGCACTTTTTACCAACATATTCAAATAATTTCTCCATGACCGCTCTTCTTTTTAGGTTATCTTTGTCAAAAAATATTGGCGAGGAATATGGAAAAAACCGATATTTCCTTTTAGCCAGTCTCAATCCATTTTGGAGAGTAATTGGTACCACCCATATTCCCCTTATCTCTTTTCCACTTGTCGCCACCAATATAATTTTTTCTTTGTAAACAGTCACCAACCTAGGTGATAACCAAATTGGTAAAACATCACTTAAACTCTCTACTCTTTTTGAGTATGTGTCAAAATCAACTTCCTCAATTAAAACCCCCATTATGCTTATTGAATATATTTTAACTTTTGTAACTGGCGTATTTCCCTGGCAACTCTATCTAGTAGTTTTTTATCTAATATTGGGGGGACTGATATCGAAATCAATCTTTGAGAGATATCTTCAGCAATCTGACAATTATTTTTACCAAGAAAATTTGGAGTTAATTTTTCTCTTTGAAAAACTCCATGTAGATAATACGGCCTGTCCCACAACTTTCTTAGTTCGATATTTTTATTTCTTGCATGAGCAATTGCCATATCGGCCTCATCCTTTGATTTTAATAACCAAAAAATATTCATTCCTGTCTCACCGCCAACATCGGGGCTTGAAATCAGACAGCTAATTTTATTTTTATCAATTTTACTTAAAATATATTTTCTGTTTTTTATTTGCTTTCTAATTGCTCTATTAATCTTTTTCATTTGAATCTTCAAAATAGCTGCTTGTATATTACTCATTCTGTAATTGTCGCCAATCATTGCCTTATCATCATCCCAGGACATCGACTCCCGAACCATTCCGTGATCAGAGTATCTCCTAGCGATTTGATAATATTCTTCGTTATTCGTCACCAACATTCCTCCTTCACCTGCCGACACTTGTTTATATTGTTGAAAGCTAAATACACCAATATCTGCAAAAGTACCCGCACACTTGTTATTAAATTTTGCCGCAAAAGCCTGACAAGCATCCTCAATTACCATTACCTTATTATCTTTCGCCAAATCTAATATTGGTTCCAAATTAAATACTCTCCCTTGGAGATGAACCGGAATAATTGCCTTACACCCCTTCTTAATTTCTTTTTTCAGATCATCTAAATTCATCCCAAAAGTAAAGTCAAAATCAATTGGAATTGGTATCGCTCCCAAACTAATTACCGCTGCCGCCGTCGCAATGAATGTCACTGCACTAATCAATACTCGGTCTCCCTTTTTAACCCCAATAGCATATAAAGCCGTCTTCAGTGCGCTGGTACCGTTATTTAATCCCAGGGCATAACCGACATTCATATATTTTTTAACCTGATTTTCAAATTGATCAGTGGTTGAAGTTTTTCGAGAGGCATATCGAAATATTTTTTTATGAAGTAAAACCTTAGCAATTTCATCTACTTCTTTTTGGTCGTACAATAAACCGCAGTATTCATTTGGATTTATTTTTTTAAATTTTTTTACTTTAGTGTTTTGATCCATTTTTTTATATTAATTAATGAGTTTTGTCTGGTTTTAATGTTAATATGATAATACTTTTTTACTGTATTTTCCACCTTAATTGATAAATTGTTAACTGCCAACGGTAAATTATTCAACGAAATTTTATGAGGTAAATCATAATTAATTTGACACTCTTTTGCCGTTTTTAATGCCTTTTCATAAAGTTCTTTCTCTTCAGTCCAAATTGGAAATCGGTGCCATGTTGCTCGATCCCTGGACTGAAGTTTCCAAAATTTAAAAGCTGAGTTTTTTAGTTCTTTAGTTAGATATTTTGCTATTAATCTTTGGTGAGAGGTGTTTTTATCAGCCGTTTTAATCAATTTATTTAAATCAATATTTACTGTATCTGGCAAAACATATGGTAAAAGAACTTTTTCGTTTTGTCTGGAGTCATGGCTATAGTTGTCAAGAAAAGTTCTAAAATATTCAGTGTTACTAAATATTGCCCCTCCTATTCCTAGACTCAATGGTTTGGAAATACCAAATGATGTCACCACAAAATCACTAAACTTTCCAATTTCATTGTTATTACATTTTAATTTCCATGACTGAGCCGCATCTTCAATAATAACAACATCTTTAGGACACACCCCTTTAATAGATTCCACCTCAACTGGTAATCCTAGATTATGTACCAAAATAATCGCTTTTACGGGATATTTTTTTACTACGTTTTCGATATCAAATTTATCGAGAATATAACCATTATTTGGAGCCACAATAATGGGTATTGCCCCCATTCTGACTACACTTAATAAAACCCGATAACAAACATCGTTGGGTATCAAAACATAATCATTTTTTTTAACATCGGCACATTTGAGGGCTACCTCCAAAGCTAAACTTCCGGAATACAAAAATTCCCCGTATTTTTTTCCAAAATATCCCGCCAATCTATTTTGTTGGCTGTATTTTATTTTTTTATTAAATAATTCTTTCATTTATTTAAAAAGAAAAAAGATCCTCCTCAATCTTTTCTGGATAATCACCTAAATATGCATTTATAGGTTCACATCCCTGACAGGTTTTAGGGCCATTTTGATGTAAATAATCGATAAAAGAAGACATGCTACCATCAGATAGTGAGGCCAATCCAAATTTAGTGTTAAAATCAACATTTTTTAGTCTCCAGGAAACACAGTTACACGGCGTTAGTCGGTCGGTAAAAGGAACGTAAAAGTTCACCAAACCACTTAATCCGCATTTTTCTTTTGGAGTAGCAGTAATTCCGGTATCAAAATATTTTTTTACCTCTTTTGGTGTTTTACCTGCCCAAAGTTTGGAATATCCCAGAATTCTTGGTGATTCAACATTTTTAATGGCTTTTTTAAACTGGGCATATGTTTTTAATAATTTAGCTCTATCCATTTCTAACCACAAGTTTTTTTCACTTTTTAAAGGAATTATTGACCATTGATCAACTTGGAGTGAGGTTATCAACTTTAAAATATTTTTAAGGTCGCCTATATTAAATGGACTAACTACTGTATTAACCCTAATAATTAATTTATTTTTCTGCGATTTTATCAACTGGATTCCTTTGGTAAGATTTTTAAATACTCCGGGTAGATTTCGCAATTTATCGTGAATTTTTGAAGAACTTCCATCCAAACTCAAAATTAATTGATCTAAACCGGCTTCTATTAACATTTGGTATTTCTCTGGCAGCAGAAAACCATTACTGATTAAAGAGGTTTTAATCCCCTTGTCTTTGAAATTTTTGATAAATAAACCAATATCTGGATGTAGCAATGGCTCACCTCCGGTAAATCTGACCAATTTAATCTCTGCCTTAACAGATTCTTTAACAATTTCTGCCATTTCTTCCCTGGAAACATAAAGTTGTTTTTTGGCTTTGGCAAAACCACACATAAAACAACTGGCGTTACAATTCTCGGTTACTCTGATAAATAGGGTAGTTGCCTTAGTTTTATTTTTCATAAAATTGTTTTTTGATACTTTTTTGCTTTTTATAATTAATAAATGTTCTTTCGTCAAATTTGATTCGCTCCTCCCTGATGCTTTTTACCTCATCGGGATTTGTAGAATAACAAATATCTAATCTTTCCAATCGCTCTGTTTCTAATAAATCCTTAAGCATATCGGGACTGCCGTACAAATCAATGTATTTTAATTGTTCTTGGGAATATTTTCTAAACAAATCTACGGTCAACAAATAAAATCCCGGAGAATAATCTGCATATCTTTCGTCATATGACCACTTTAGCACTCGCAGAGTATCCTTTGTTTGAGAATCAATTCTAAAAGCCACTGCCTCCTTTGTTTTTTGATCAAATGCTACCGAAATATCCACCAATCCTGATTTAATAATATTTGTATAATATTCAAATTGATTATCCCTTGAGAGCATGTCCTGCTTGTAGTTTCTTTTCCAGGAATTAGTTTCAATTTTTTCAATAATTTCATCAACCTCATTCATTTTCACTGCTCTAATACACAGTCTATTTTCAAACTTTTTTTTCTGTCGCCTAGCCCGACTTCCATATCTTGAACAAACCCTGTCCCAAATTGTTAATTCTGAAAAATCTCCTCGAATAATTGGTGAAGGTAATCGGGGCCACGAATATATTTTCTTCGTTGTTAATAGTTCAGCAAGATATTTGTTTTCTTTGTATACCAGTGGTAAATATATGGTTTTTACCTTTAAATATTGACATATATCGTCAAAGAAATTGGTGATTACCTCCGTCTTATATTTTCCTTTTCCTAAAATTGGATAGCTCTGTATTGAGCATTGCCAAACTCCATTCGATTTTTTTTCAAACGCGGACAATATTTGATTATCGTCACTGATAAACACTCGAAAAGTGTTTTTTTGTTTAGATTTAAAATTCGCCTCATAGCTTAAATAATTCTGTAAATAAATTTCTCCGTACCCAGCAAAAAGCAATTCAATAATTTTTCTATGTTTTTTAAGACCATCTATCGTCTTTATAATAGTCATTATTGTTACTTATTTCGAGAATGTCTGTGAAATATATCACCTCAAAGTTGTGTAGATTATGAGTCCTTTTGTTATATTAGTCAAGGCTATCTTGTGATACTATTCTCCTAGTTGTATGGAGCCAAACAAGACAGTTATTTTTGTTTCTAATCCCTTCGGATTCGGACCAACCGGCAAGACAGTTGCCCTGATTGAAGAATTGTGTCACTCCTGGTCCGGTAAAATTGTTTACGCTGCCAGCCCCATGTGTCAGGAAACTCTACCGGAATTTTTGAAAAGTAAAATTATTGTTGAAACCATTGATGAGAGAGATGAAGCCTCTTTGCTTAATATCTTTAAAAAATACGATCGTCCCTTTATTGTTTGTACTTTAAACAGACTTGCCATAAAATCGGCTAAAACCCTGGGTTTAAGAGCTTTTTTTATTGATTCCCTTGCTTGGATGTGGAAGGAAATTCCCGAAGAATATCTTTTGGCCGATACTTATTATTGCTTTAATTTATTTGGTATCAAAGACAGATTACCTCATAAAAATAACATAAAAGTTATCTCCCCGATTTTTGGTGATTTACCCGTACCTCTGTCTCAAAAAAAAGACCTTATTTTGTTCCATATCGGCGGATTTAAAAATCCTTTTCAGGATCAAATGTCATTGTCTTATCTAAACCTTTTGGTTGAAGCCCTGTTGCTTTCTGATTTCAAAGATCACACTATAATTACCGGTGGCCATGACGCCATTGAATATATGAAGTTGAAAGTTAATAAATCAAATTTAGAGTTTAGAACTCTGGAAAGAAACGAATTCTTAAAAAAATTAAATGAAGCTAAACATTTTATTACTACTTCCGGTCTGACAGCTACTTTAGAATCTTTTGCCCTTCATACTCCCACCTCTTTTATTCCCCCTACTAATTTAAGCCAGTGGAAGATTCTAAAATTGTTAATCAAAGCCGGTTGCGCCAATTCTAAAATTGAGTGGCATGACTTTATGGATAATGAAATTGATTTTACCGATTTTACTGAAAAAGACGCCATACCCCAATTTCATCAACTTGCCAAGGATGCTTATACTCAGTCCCAATTTCATCGAAAATTTTGTCAATTATTATTGAATCTAATCAATTCCAAACCCTCAACCACAAATCCCACCAAACTAATTTCTGCGGCCGGGACCAATGGTTCCCAGACTATTATCAAAGACCTCCTTCCTTATTTGGGCTAAAAAATACTTAATCAATAAAAAGCTTGTTTACAATCTCGCAGGCCTCTTCTAAATCCTTTGCTCTAATGTGAGAATGATAATTTAACCAATAATCATCAATATGGCCCTGGCCAAAAATAATTACCACTTTATTAAGAGAATGTGCCAAATATACCTCCATTGCCGTTCCAATCATGCTGGCATTTGGGTTGGTGTCGTTGACAATAACAATGTCTGAATGAGAAATATCGTTTTTATCTCTTATTACAGCTCCGCGAGGATCAGTAAAGGTTTCCTTTTCTTCACGCCCTCGATACGCATGCAAAACTATAAAATTCTTTTCCAAAATTTCTTTGGCCTTATTTCTCCAAGCCAAACCCTCACTTCTTTTAATTCCGCGCATTGGTCCTGATAAAAATACTGTTTTCTGATGATGCATCTTAATGAATTTTAACATTTTTACCCACAAAGTGGGATAATATACCAATTTAGAGTTTCTATTAAAAAATATGATTCTAAGTTCTTGTGTCGGTGTCTTTGACAGTTCAATCCCTCTTAGCCAAATAATGGGTGTTTTAAAAAACAATGGATATCAGGGGATAGAGCTATTGGGAGAACCTAAAAAATACCCTCTCAGAGAAATAAAAAACCTCCTTAAGGAAAATTCATTAAAAGTAACGGCTTTAACTGCCTGCTCCCGGCTTAAAACCGGCCGCGATTTGGCTAGTAAAGACAAATTAATTAGGGAAAAGACAATTGATCACTATCAAGAATGTTTATATTTAGCCTCTGAACTATCAGCCCCCTTGGTTGGAGTGACACTAACCGCAGTTGGTAGGTTTCAGGCTGAGGATGATTATCAATCAGAGGTAA
>CAZKWZ010000014.1:14570-18256 GCA_964556795.1 uncultured Gammaproteobacteria bacterium
ACACTAACCGCAGTTGGTAGGTTTCAGGCTGAGGATGATTATCAATCAGAGGTAAAAAGAGCTTTAGATTCGTTAACCATAATTGCCAATCTTGCCAAAAAATTAAAAAAAATCGTCATTATTGAAACTCTCAATCGTTATGCCAGTTTTATGATGAATACTGTTGATGAATGTAAGTCATTCATTGTTTCCAACCATCTCAGTAATGTTGGTATCTGTGCTGACTTATTTCACATGAATATTGAAGAAGGCAATTTGGGCGCTTCCATTGAAAACGCCGATAAGCTTTTAAAAAATTTTCATATTTCAGATAGTAACCGGCGTGGTATTGGTTATGGTCACCTAAATTTTAATGAAATTTATCAATCTTTATTGAAAATCCATTACTCCGGCCCCTTAGCTCTAGAGGCATGGGCCTTAAATAAAAATCCTTACAATAATCAAAATAATTCTTTTACGGAAATTGAAGGTTATCTAAAAGATTTTTCAAAATTAGTTAAAGATATGGATAATAATTTTATTAGTCATGAAAAGTAATCGGATTATTAATTTTGGAATCATAGGTTGTGGGGTTGCTGGCAACAGACATGCTCTGGCTATCTCCAAAATTAAAGGAGCAAAATTAGTCGCCGTGTCTTCTTTTTCCAATGCTAGCGCTTTGAAACTAGCCTCAAAATATCCTCAAACTTTAACTATGAGTCCTAAGGAAATAATTAGTTCCAAATCTATCGATGTCCTCTGTATTTGTTCTCCCAATATCTTTCATTCCAGACAAGCCCTGGCAGCCATCAAAACCGGAAAACATCTTATTGTTGAAAAACCCTTAGCTTTAAAAATTAACGATGCTCAAAAAATATTATCCCTAAGTAACCAGAAAAAAGTTTTGGTCTCAGTCGTTTTCCCTCGCCGTTTTGATAAGACCTGGCTGAATCTATATAAATTGTTCAAAAACAAAATATTAGGGCAAATTAAGGTAATCTCTATTGAACAATTCTATTTTAGACATGACGATTATTACATCAACAGTAATTGGCATGGAAAAAAAGACTTGGATGGTGGAATTCTTTTAACCCAGGGAATACATTATCTTGATTTACTTACCATCCTTGTCTCTGCTTCTTGTCAGGACAATAAATTTGACTTTAAAAAGCTATCCGCCAATTCAATAGGTATTAAACAAAAACAGACCATCGAAGTTCCGGATACCGTCTTTAGCCATTTTTTACTAAATGAAAAAATTTTAGGATCCATAAACATTTCCACTTCTATTTATCCGGGTTGGAGTTCTCGAGTTTTTATCTCCTGCGAAAAGGGATCCATGACTATTACAAATGACATGATAACCTCATGGGGTGTTGATGGTATCCCCAAACCAAGTAGCGCCTCCCTTGGTTGGGCCGAAGATTCGGTGACTCCAATTATAAAAGACATGATTAATGCCATTGTCCACAATTCACCTCTCAGTATTAATCTATCGAGTGTTATCGACTCTCTTGGTCTAACCCTATCCCTAACTAAATCAATAAAAAATCGGTATTAGCAGTTTTTCTATTTATCCATTCTGCCGACATATTCACCATCTTTGGGAAAACCGGCTTTATAATCTTCCAGTAGTTTTTTTGATAATTCATGTGGAAATAAATTGTCCGGCAAATTGTTGATATCCAACCACGTACACCACACATCACCATCCGGATGCTCCGGATCCAGCCAATGTTCTAATTCCTCAAATTTATCAATCTCTCCCAAAATAAATAGTTCCACACTGTGTTCTTTTTCCTCGGGAATCAAAAAATCTCGGATATAAAGAATTTTTTTAAATCCAAATTTTGCTCCGTTGCACTCTTCAGCACTTTCTCTAATACAACCCTCTAAAATAGTTTCACCAAATTCCAAATGTCCACCAAAATAATGAAAATAATCATGTTTTTGCCGATACTGGACCAATACTTTTTCATTTTTAATTACCACCAATCTCAATCTCACATTTATTTTGTGATTTTCCATAGATGATTATATCTTTTTAAAAATCTAAAAAGGTCATGGGTCAACCTTGCCCTACTATATAATTAATTGTGTCCGAGAAATATACCGTTTCCAAAACCGAAATAATTCGTCGCCAAAAAGCCTTTTTCTCCCTGTCAATATTTTTGATTATCGGCCTATTTTTAGGATCAAAAATATTTAATGTCTCCGTCCCTCTTTGGTTTTACTCGACCTATTTTGTCATTTTAATCATCTCCAATATTTGGATCAGGCTATTTTTTAAAAAGTTTTTAAAAATGGAGATTTGTTTATCAGAAAAATTTTTGGAGAGAAAAACAAATGGAAAATCAGAAAAATTTTATCTTGCCGAAATCGAGAAAATTAGAATTAAAAAAACCACCAAAAACAAAGTCAGAGAAATTTATATTTATTTAAAAAACAACCAAAGTATTTTTATCAACGGACTCAACAATTTTGAAAAATTTACTCCTGATTTATTAAAGTCAGTCAGTAAAAAAACCCTAATTAAATATCTTCATGAACCTCTGAATTTTGATAGTCAATTCTTTTATCCTATCCTCGGTTTAATTCTAAGTTTAGGAACCACCTATTTCCTCAGCCTGTTAATGAATCTTAATTACCGGTCCTCACAAATTATTTCTTATTGCCTGCTGGCATATATTATTTTTGTTGGACTATATCTTGTAATTTCCAAACCCATTTCCAAACGATATTCAAAATAGACGTCAAAAAATACGAAAAATACTAAGTCTTCAAACTCTTTGCCACTACATTAGTTAAAAGTTCCAGTGTCTTTGCTGTTGCTCGTGGCGACGAGGCACTATCAATATCCACCTCAGCCCCACTTTCTGCATATCTGCCTCCCTTATAGTGCATTTCCAATCGGTATTTGTAACCATTTTCATTTTCTGTTGCCGTCTCATAGCTATGTCCGGTGTCTACCACTGCTCTAGAAATTACCTCACCCTTGGCATTTTTTTCCTCACCAAAATAAATCATATGTCCCTCTTCTTCATCTCTGCCCACCGTAGTCATTACCACCTCTCCTGTTACCGAATCAGCCCCCTGAATTGTAATTTCAGCCGGACCACTTATTCCAAACCCCTTATCTTTTAAAACTGCTTCCATGTTGTTGATTGCCGTCGCTGACGGGCTACCAGTAATTAACGGTCCATCCTCAACCGACGTAAATCCTCCTTTGAGGTAATTAACTAGATCGCGCATTTGATTCAAAGCCCCGTCAACTGTCATTTCTCCAACAATAGCTGCCCTAGCTCTTCTTTCTGCTGGGATAGTTCTTTCTTGGGTCCAGCTGTTTAACTGATCTCGACTAGCATTGAAATATCTTTTTGAATCTTTTCTAAATGAATTAGCAACTGGAGCCTCAACACCTTTTTCACTCATAATATTTTTAAGTTAAATACTAATTAAACCAATCATAACATTTTTTTATATTTCTCCATCATTGCCCTATAGCCCATGTCCATCAGTTTCATATAGTTTTCTTTTCTAAAATCAAAAATAAAAATCTCCCTGTCATCCAAATTTAAATAAGTTATTTGTTTTCCGTCAATCTTTTTTATTTCCTCCTGACCGATATGGTATTGCATAAAAGCCACTGAGCTATAAAGCACCTCGAGGGCCAGGGTTTTATCATCAACATTTTTTATCGGCCCGGT
>CAZKWZ010000015.1:0-10015 GCA_964556795.1 uncultured Gammaproteobacteria bacterium
CGGAAAGACCGCGAACAGGAACAAAAAGGGAAACCTTTTTATTGACTAATTGCATTAAATCTTTGTCGCCAGTAATGATGGTGATTTGATTGATAAATTTTTTCTTTTGGGCTTTTTTGGCTAAGGTACCAATTAAATCGTCGGCTTCAAAACCACCCATAGAGACACTAGGAATACCGGTTTTTTCTAAGGTTTGTGATAAAAGTGGTAGTTGAGAGACAAGATCATGGTCAGTGGGTTTTCGTTGAGATCGATAACCTAAATATTCGGTACTTCTAAAAGTAGGACCAGGAGAATCAAGACAAACTAATAGATAATCCGGTTTTAGCTGGTCAATTGACGAAAGAATCATAGAATAAAAACCATAAAGGGCGTTTACTGGTTGGCCGTCGTGAGTCAGGGGGGGGATGGAATGATAGGCGCGGTGGGCTATAGCATGACCATCGATAATGACAAGATGAGACATAAAAGGATTATATATGACAAGGTGATTTAATAGGGTAAAATCGGACATGGGAAAAATTAAATTTGTTTATTTTGATATTGGCGGAGTATTGGTTAAAGATTTTTCGGAAACTCAGGAATGGAATGAAATGACCACTAGATGGGGTATTCCTGAAGAGAGAAAGGATGAAGTAAATATAAAATTTGATAAGTTTGAAGAAGGAATTTGTGAAGGGAAGGGTAGCGTAGAAGATTTTAAAAATATTTTAAAAAGCGATTTTGGAATTGATTTACCAGCCGATTATTTGATTAACGAAAATTTTGCCAATCGTTTTTATAGAAATGATAGTATTGTAAAAATTGCGGAGAATTGTGCAAAAATTTGTGGAGTGGGTTTATTGACTAACATGTATCCGGGAATGCTTGATCTGATAAAAGAAAGAAAATTGATTCCTGAAATTGATTGGACGGTGGTGGTTGATTCGTCAAAAGAAGGGTGTCGAAAACCACTAAAGGAAATATTTTTGAAAGCCCAGGAAAAAAGTGGAGTTTTGGGTGAGGAAATTTTGTTTGTTGATAATATAGAAAGAAATCTAATAATACCCAGAGAAATGGGATGGAAGACATTTTTTTATAGTTCGGCAAATTATGAGGAATCGAGTCGGAAATTAGAAAAGTATTTGGAAGAGACGGAGAAAATAAGGTAGAATTCTTTAGATGGAACAACATCCAATTCCACAGCAAATTACCTCCTACGAATTTAAGTTGGTAGGGGAAATGACTTTAAAGCAATTCGCCAAAGCGGCGGGAGGGGTGATTATTGCCTTTATAATCCACGCAACATCACTGGTTTTTTTCATAAAATGGCCATTAATTTTTATTTTTGCCACCGGGGGTTTAGCCATGGCCTTTGTGCCGTTTCAAGATAGACCACTGGAAACCTGGGCGGCAGCGTTTATAAAATCAATTTATTCCCCAACCATATATTTTTACAAAAAAAGAAAACCGACTAATTGGCTAGATATTGATTTGACCAAACCAATAAAGAAAGAGGAAGAAAAAGAGGTGGTAGTACCAAAGAAAGAACCTAAAAAGGTAGAGGAATTTATTCAATCTTTGCCATCGGTGGGACGAGAAGAAGAAAAAGCTAAAGAGGCACCAAAGGAAGATGCGGGAGCAGAATTGAGAAAAGGGAAATTAGAAGCCACCGGGGATGCGGTATTTGGATCAATTCCAATGCCGGATATTCCAGATAGACCAAATATATTAGTGGGAATGGTTCTAGACAAAAAAGGAAAGATAGTGGAAGGAGTTATTATAGAAATACAGGACAAAGATGGTAACCCAGCCAGAGTCCTAAAAACTAATCAATTGGGACAATTTAGAACCCTAACTCAACTTTTAAATGGTAACTATTTGGTGGTTCCAGAAAAGCAAGGTTATGAATTTGATAGAGTGGAAATATATTTGGAGGGAAAAATCATTAAACCAATCAAGATTATCGCCAAATAAAGAGGAAATAGGTTATCATTATGTAACATGCCAATTGACCCGATGAAAATTGCCATTAAAGGGAGTACTCAAGACAACCTGCCGGTTGAGGATATTATCGATGGAATCGTGATTTTGAAAGACGGCTCAGCTTCAAAAGTTTTACAAGTATCGTCAGTAAATTTTGATTTATTATCAGAAAAAGAGCAAAGTGCTTTGGTATTTGCTTATGGAGGAATACTAAATTCCCTGAATTTTACGATTCAAATTGTTATAAACTCAACAACCAAGGATGTGGGAAATTATTTAAACAATTTGGAACAAGCGAGAATTAATCAAAAAAATGAGAAACTTAAGGAAAGAATTGTCTCGTATAAAAAATTTATTGAAGAAACAGTAAAAAGAAATGATGTATTGTCAAAAACTTTTTATATTGTAGTGCCATTTTCAAGTATTGAGCTGGGAATAAAACAAGCAAAAAATCAAATTTTTAGCAGCATTAACCCTATCAAAAAAGAATCTGAATTACCCTATTCTAAGGAATATATTGTAGAAAAAGCCAAAGCAAGTTTACAACCAAAAGAGGATCATTTGGTAAGACTTTTTTCAAGATTAGGGTTAGAAATAAAGGCACTAAATACTAAAGAGTTAATCGAACTTTTTTATAAAATATATAATGAAGACACTGCCAACAATCAAAAGTTACAAAATGTAAATTACACTGCCCCGGCGGTGATAGGAAAATAATGGGAGTACTAGATTTATTAAAGAAAAAAGAGAATAAAGCAGTAATAACTGCGATAGGCTCGGAAAAAACTATTGCCGGAACAGGCGGAAGTGTAATTGTGGGAGAAGTCGGAACAAACAATGTTACCAGTGCCAAGATAACGGATGTAACTCAAGCTCCAGTATCTGGAGCCAGTGTAGCCCCAAAGGCAGCAACTACCCCAGTTGGAGGTGGACCAGTGCCAAATAAAATACCCACCCCGCCAATTGACCCAGCAAAAAAGGAAGACGGAGCTAAACAATTTGTGGAAGGGTTGGTGTCAATTAAAGATATTATTGCCCCATCGGCAATTGAAGTGGATTTTAACCACATCAGAATAGACAATAAATATTTTCGAACAATGTTTGTGGCTGGATATCCCCGTTTTGTGGGAATTAATTGGCTGTCGACACTAATTAATTTTGACGCTTCAATGAAGGTGTCAATGTATGTTTATCCAACCGACGGAAAAGAAATTCTTGATGATCTTAGACGAAAAATTGCCGAAATGGAGGCGGAAATCAGTACTGATATTCAAAGAGGTCGGGTGGTAAATCCGGCTACACAAGCAAAACTTGAGGATGCATTAAATTTGCAAACCGATTTGGTTAAGGGTGAAGAGAGATTTTTTCAATATGGTCTCTATATGACTCTGTCGGCCAGAACTAAAGAAGAATTAGACAGATCTTCAAAAAATTTAGAATCGGCTCTGGGCGCTTTGATGATTATTTCTAAAAAGGCTAGTTTACAGATGGAGGAAGGGTTTACAACTACCCTACCCTTGTGTGCCGATAGATTAAATGTAACCAGGAATATGGACACCACCTCTTTGGCAAGTACCTTTCCTTTTGTTTCATCAGATTTGTCCGATGATAAGGGAATAATGTATGGTATTAATGAGCATAATGGATCCCTAGTTATTTTTGATAGATTTTCTATGCAAAATTACAATTCAGTAGTTTTTGCTTCGGCTGGAGCCGGAAAGTCATACATGATAAAGCTAGAGGCGATGCGGTCATTGATGCTGGGGACCGACATTATAGTAATTGACCCGGAAAATGAATATCAAAGTTTGGCGGAATCAGTGGGAGGACAATATATTGCCTTTGGATACGGAGAGGCCTCAAAGATTAATCCTTTTGATTTATCATTGGTGACAGAAGAGGGAGAAAATGCTCTAAACGACAAGGTTTTAACACTGCACAAAATGTTCAAAATTATGATTGGAGCCATGGACCCAATGGAGGAATCAATTTTGGACAAGGCGGTAATGGAGGCTTATAAGGCTAAAGGAATTACACCAGACCCAGAGACACAGAAAAAGGACGCTCCATTAATTGAAGATTTGTACAAAGCATTGGTAGGAATGGAAGAAGAAAGAGCCAGAAATTTGGCGGCAAGATTGGAAAAATATATTAAAGGATCTTTTGCGGGTATTTTTAACCAAAAAACAACCGTTAATTTGAAAAATGGATTTGTGGTTTTTGGAATACGCAATTTAGAAGAAAGTCTCCGACCGGTGGCCATGCATATCATTTTGGACTACATTTGGACAATTGTGAAAAAGGAACTAAAAAGAAGAATTCTGATTGTGGATGAGGCATGGTATTTGATGCAATATGAAGATTCGGCGGCATTTTTGAGGGGAATTGTTAAGAGGGGCCGAAAATATTATCTTGGGGTGACGACAATTACCCAGGATGTGGATGATTTTTTGGAAACCCCATATGGAAAGGAGATTGTTACCAACAGTGCTATTCAAATTTTATTAAAACAACACAGTGCGGCTATTGAAAAGGTTGGAGAAACTTTTTACCTGTCTGAAGGAGAAAAACAATTATTACTGTCGGCAGACAAAGGTGAAGGTATCTTTTTTGCCGGACAAAATCATGTGGCAATACAGGTAATAGCCTCAGAGGAGGAACATAGTTTAATTACTTCGAACCCTGAAGATATTTTGCGTAAAAAGATAGCTGAAAAACAGGCGGCCCTGGCAAAACAAGTACTGCCAACAACAGAGGAGACTAGTACTGAAACAGAAGCACCAAAACTGCCACCATTACCACCAACTCCAAACAATTCAACCACACCCAAGGTAGAAACTCCTTTAATTGAGAAAAAAGTGGAAATTGAGGAAGATCAAAAGACAACGGTAATACCACCCGATGATTTGGGTGGGATAAAGATGGAAGAGGTGAAACCCCAGGCGAGACCGATAGAGGAAGCCCCACCCGTTTCTGAACCACTAGTAACTAATCCAGTAGTAGCGCCAGCACCAGAAGCCGGAGATGAAGAGAAAAAACCAACGGTTTTATTTAAACCGGAAGTTGAAGAATCACCAGAAGAGGTGTTAAAAAAGCGAATTGCAGAGATGGAAGTAAACGAAAAGGCAGAAATAGAGGAACACCAGAAAAAGATGGAAAAGGAGGCCCAAGAAGCTAAGGCTGCCAGCAAAAATAGTTTTGGTGAAATGGGAGCATCGTTACCAAAATACCAGGAATTATTTAAGTCGCCGGCAAATAAATTGCCGCCACTACCACCGTTGCCCAAATTTGAAACACCAAAACAAAGCGGTAATTTACCAAAATTTGAACCACAAAAACCAAGCTTTTTAAACCAAAAAAAGGAACCAATAATTCCTCAACCACCACAACTGGCTAAAACTCCAAAAGTAGAATTTATTCAAAAAGAAGAAGCAAAAAAAATTGAAGAGAAAAAAGACGGGGAAACAGAGGATAAACAAATAGACGAGACAGCTAAATTAAACTACGAAAAATTATTCGGAAAAGACAAAACATAGGATATAATTTAATTCATGAGTGGGTCGCCCAAAAATATTGCCGAATTAATTTCGGTACTAGAGAAATTAAAACTCGAAAAGAAAAAACTTGGAGCGGATAGCGACCTTTATTATGAATGCCGGGAAGTATTTGAAAAGCTAAAGCTACTAAGTGACTTTGACGAAAACAATTTGGATAAGGTTATTAAAACCCTTGATGATTTACCCAGAGCACAAAAGGAATTGCCACTGGATGAATTGGGCGAAGTATCGGAAGAATTAGAATCTAAAGCCTTAAATAAAGAAGATTTAAAAGACTTAATTGAGGATTATGAAAAGGCGACAAGTGATGACGAAAGAGAAGAAATTGGTCATGAAATATATAAAAGAACAGGAAAGAGGAACGTTGAAGAATTTATCAAAAAACAAAGAGAAATTGCGGCGAAAAATGCCGAGAGATTAAAGGCGTTGGATCCAAAGCTACAAGAAAAAGTGGCCCAAGATTTAGCTGCTTTGGGTGAAGACAGACCAGAAGAAGTAGCCAGAATTATCGAAAGAGCCAGTCTTGAGGATAAATTTGATAAAAGAGAATTAGAAAAAGCAATCAAAAAAACTGTTAAAAAACCGGAAGAGGTCAAAAGGATAGTAAAGGGAGTAGAAGAGATAAGAGCAGAGGTTTTAGTAGAAAGAAAGGCTGAGGAAATTTCCAAAAAAACTTATGAAAAATTAGTTAGTGAAAATGCACCGGTAACCCCAAAAGTTCAGACGGATTTAAAGAGGGAAATTTTAAAGTCCTGGAGAGGAAATGAAGAGATTGTTTTACCGAGTGAATTGGTAGAAATTAGTCAGGATACTACTGTGATCGGGGCTTTAAAAGAAGCCGATAATTTTAAAGGCGAGAACCTAAGAGAGGTGGTTAATTATCGAGCCGTTGAGCTGAAAAGAGAGATTGGTGAGAGTTTAAGAGACAGTGGAATACATGACGAAGCATTAATTGAGGATTACACCACAGTAGTAAATGAATTGACGAATAATCCAGAAAATGTGAGGACTGAGGTTTTGAGTATGGAGGTTGAAGATCATGTCAGAGCCAACACCCGAGTAACGGACAACTGGACAGTAACCAGGTCAGTAGAAGAAGCCCAATTTTTGGCAAAAAATGTGGTAATGGCGCCTAAAAAATTCAATATGGCGGTAAGGAGATACAACCAGATTAGAAAACTAATTGATAAAGACGATAAATTACCAAAAATAAAAGAGATTCGGGTTTTGGACAAGATGATGGATATGTTTGCCAAGAATCCAAAAGTTTTGGCAATGATGAATCGGGCCCAACGAATGATAGGTATTTTGGAAAAGATTGATAATTTCCCTCAAAATTTAGCTTTACGCTTTATAACCAGTGATACCGGAATGAGTATCATCACCAAGATTGGAGGTCAGGCGACGGCGGCTTTTGTCAAAAATTCAGCCATGACATTGGCAGAACAGGGGACTTTGAACGGAATGAAAACAATTTTGACAAATTTGTTTTCGAAGGGAGCAGTAACTGCGGGAACTGAGGCAGCGGCGGGAACAACAGCGGCGGGAGGAGCGGCGGCAGCAGGATTGTCAGCCACAGGAGTTGGTTTGATTATTGTGGCGGTAACGGCAGTAATAATGGTGGTCGGGAAGCTGTTTGGAAAATTTAAAAACTGGTTAAAAAGTGCTTTAAACATAAATCTAGGAGCAGTAGGAGATTTCTTTTCTGACACCCTGGGTTTGGGGGGTGCAGGAAAATTTGCCGGAGGATTGCTGCTGGGAATAGGCGCATTTTTTGCTTCAATACCAATGTTTTTGATGAACATTGGAATGATAGTGGGCCCAGTAGTGGTGTTTTTCTTTTTAGGCATATTTGGATATTCAATGTTGCAGCAAAACATGGTGTCGTCAATTGTGCCACCAGCTGATATGAGTAATTGCGTACTGAAAAGTGACACCGGTGGTGATACCAACTGCGATCCAAACGCCCCGGAAAATTCATGGCCAGCAGTAGATAAGGCAAATTTTATTGATGTGGCTAATAGATGGCAAGCGGGAACAAACTATGCCAGCGTGTGTTATAACGACGTGGTAAATAGAGCCCTATGCGCCGGAATAAATCCAACCTATGCCCTATGGACATGGTTACATGAATCCGGAGCCAGTAATTATTCACGAAGTGATATTGAGGATTTTGGAATTCATTTTATCCCAGAAAATAATAATTTTAATGCCCAAATTACGGCATTTTTAAAACTTGATCCAGGAAGTGCCTGTATCAATGACCCCAGAATTGGAGGAGATTATTGGTTGGCTTTTTCGGCTAATTTTTTGAACGGAGATTGTGATCCAGATAAGGGTAATTCTATTTTTCCGGACATGACACCGCGAAAATATGCAGCGGAATTAAGAGAAACCTGGACCTGGATTAGTAATGCCCCCATGCCAAATAGTATTCATGTACCAAAGGGCGGACAGAATTGTGGCAGTATTGGAAATTCAGAAGCTTTACCGGGAAACGCCAAAGAAGTGGTAATTGACGGTAAAACATACATTTGTACTGAAAATACACAAGAGGCCGGAGGCAATTATGATCCAAATTCTCCGGGACTGGGTGGAATAATTGTAGACGGAGAGTGTAGTGTGGGAGATGTGGTGGTACCAACTAAACAATGTGATTCTCAATGGGGAAGTAAACAGCTTTCGGGTGAGAGTTGTTCTAATGGTAAACCAGGAACTATTTGCTCGGCAGGGTGCGGCCCAACCAGCGTATCAATGATGATGCGACACGTAAACGGATCACTAACCCCAGATACGGTTATTTTTAGCTCAGGTTCGGCATATTCGGGTATGGGTTGTAATGGTTCAAGTTTGGATCAAGCCCAAAGAGAATTGAGTAAAAAATTTGGAAGCGGAGCAGTAACTTATAACGCAGCGACACAGGGATGTGATGAAAAGGCAATTGCGAAATGGATTTGTGAAGGAAAGGTGGTGATGGTGCTGGCAAATTTTTATAGAAATTCGAACCTAGATTTAGGAGGTCATTTTGTCCTGGCAATTGGAGTCAGAAACGGAAAAATTGTGGTGGCTGATCCCTATTACGACCGAACAGATACGCCCTTTGATGGAACCAGAGCTTTTGGTTATGCTCACGACATCAGGGGTTGTTTGACTGTCGAAAAATCAGCCGTTAAATAATTTTTGAACGTATATAATTAAATTAAGTAAATGATGACAAAGAAAAACATGATACTTTTAGGATTAGTAGCCGCGGTGATATTGGTAGTAATAGTGGCTTTTTTCCCAAATAAAGAAGAACAAAAACAAGGGGTGGATGAAAAAGTAATGATTCCAACTATGACAGTAGAAAATTATGGTAGTAATACTGGAGCGAAAAGTATTAGCCTGACACAGTCTCAATATGATGAAGTATATTTAATTAAAACCTTAAGAAATATTACACCTGTAAATAGGACATATTTTTATATTGATTTTGATTATAAAATCAATAAATTTGTAGTGAAATTTAAAGACACTAATAAAGGTAGTACTGAGTTTAGTAAGTGGTTAAGCGATACCGGTTATGGGGGAATATCGCAACAATATTTTCAAATACAAAAATGAAAGACCTAAAAAGATATTGGTTAGTAGGATTGTTGGCCCTGATAGCAATCTCGATGGGAATAACAAAAATTAGATATCGAAATGTGGATTGGGATATGGTCAGTGGGCTAATAACACCCACAATAATACCCACGAGTGCCCCTCAGATTAACAAAGATTATCCGCTCTGGGATTTACTCCCCTACACCGGAAAAGACTTTGTAATTGACAGATATACTGAACCCGGAGTGTTGGCAGTAAAGACAAAACTTTTAAACAAAAAAATTATTACTCAAGAAATTTATAATTGGATGTTAGAAAATAAAGTGGCAACTGAAAGCCATAAGTTAATTTTTGAAAAAGGATTATGAAAAAAACTCTTATTATTGCAGCTTTGGTATTGGGAATGTTTAGTTTAGGTGGTTGTGGAAGTCAAAATACAGCAACAGAAAAGGTCAAGTCGGCAACAGTGACAAAAGAAGGGATGTTGACAGTTAAGAGTGGAGAAAATTATTTACTGTCCACGGAAAGTGGAATTGTAAATATTACCAGTACTAAGGTAAATCTTGATAACTATTTGAAGAAAAATATTAAAGTGACAGGAATGTTTTCGGGCGATACTTTGTATGTAGATAGTTTGGAATAATCTTAATCCTGGATTCTAACTGGCATTATTATATGGGTGAGGTGGGGATCGGATTGGTCGCGAAAAAGACCCGGGGAGAGAGGTTCGTTTAATTCAAGAACTATTTCTTCGCCAGTACAAATTGTTAGAAAATCAGAAATAAATTTATAGTTAAAAGCAATATCAAGGGTCTCGCCTTCAATACGAGCATCAACAGAAACTTTGTTTTGGCCAATTTGAGGGGCATTGGCCGAAAGTTCAACAGAATTGGCTTTGAGACTAACCT
>CAZKWZ010000015.1:10115-17147 GCA_964556795.1 uncultured Gammaproteobacteria bacterium
CCAATTTGAGGGGCATTGGCCGAAAGTTCAACAGAATTGGCTTTGAGACTAACCTTGACCACATTGGCGCTTTGGCGAGCAAAAACAGAGGTTTGTTTGATGGCCTGAGTAAATTCGTCGCGGTTTAAGTAAACCTTGGTAGTGGTTTCTTTGGGGATAATTCGATTAAAAGGAGGAAATTCACCATCAATAAGGCGAGAAACTAATTCTAAATCCTCTAAAACAAAAACTACCTGATGGGCGTCTTTGGTGAGTCCAATTTTTACTTTTTTGGCATTACGGGCTAATTTAACAATTTCAAGTAAAGATTTGGCTGGAATCAACAAGGTTTCAGTGTCACTGGATAGATTTAAGGGGTTAACAAGCTTGATGTTTTTCATGGAAAGACGAAAACCATCAGTAGCAACTAAATTTAGCTCATCAGAACTGAAAGTACATAAAATTGCGGTTAAAACCGGACGAGAATCGTCGGTGGCCGCAGCAAAAGCGATTTGATTGATAGCTTGAGTTAAGAGAGGAAGATCAATTTCAAAAGCTGTTTTTGGATCAAGAGAAGGAATTTCAGGAAAATCGGCCGGAGGTAAACAAGCAAAATTAGATTCGGTTTTGGAAGAAGAAAGAGTTAATACATTAGATTCTTTTAAATTAAGGTCTATTTTTCCAGTAGGAAGATAAGAAACAAATTCAGTTATTTCTTTGGCGGGGAGACAAAAAGAACCTTCGGTTTCAATCTTGGCACCAATCCAATAATTAATAGCTAAATCTAAGTTAGTAGCTGATAATTTAAGACGACCATTATCAGTTGAAAACAAAATATGGTTAAGAATAGGGAGTTGAACTTTCGAAGCCACAAAACGAGAGGTGTGGGACAGAGCTTGGGAAAGGTTTTCCTCTAAAAGAGAAAGCTTCATTGACCTATATATTAACAGATTGGCAGTTTAGAAAACAGTAGTATTGTTTATAGTGTCGGGGGGAAAGTGGGAAAAAAATAGAAAAGGCGATATTTGAGATTAGATTTTAATTTTAAGGTGGTGAATATGTTAGAAATTGCGGATGATTGTGGATGGTGGTAGTAATGTGGCTTATAGTGTATATGTAAACTTTGGGTTAATTTCGGTGGGAAAAGAAAAAATAAAAAGTGGATAACTCGGTGGATAACTGGGTGGAAAAAGTGGATAAGTTTAGAGAGAATTTTTGATTTGGTTGATAAGTTCTTTTAATTGTGGAGAAGTGGTTAATTCGGCGGCGATTTTATCGCGGGCATGCATGATGGAGGTGTGGTCACGACCACCCAATAAATCACCAACTTCTTTTAGGGGTAATTTTATTTCGTTTAAAAGAAGATAGGCAGTGATGTGACGGGCAACAACCAGTTCTTTTTTACGTGAAGAGCCGCATAAATCACCGGTTTTGATATTAAAATGTTTGGCGCAAACTGAAAGAAGGTGACGTGAATTTAGTTTAGGTGAGGTGGAAGTAAAAGAAGGGGTAAAGGTGCCGTTTTGAGAACCAAGATAGGCTTGGACGAAATCAATATCGACTAATTTATGACCTTGAGCGAGGGACATGACGGCAATTTCCTGAACTTTACCCTCAATGTCGCGGGTGTTGGATTGGATGTTGTCGGCTAAATATTGGACGGACTCAAAGGTGAGATCAATTCCCTTTTCCTGAGCCTTTTGTTGAATAATGGCGGAGCGCATTTCTAAGTCTGGAGGTTGAATGTCGACGGTTAAACCACCCATAAAGCGGGAAACAAGACGATCTTCTAGGTCTTTAATATCGCCTGGTTTTCGGTCAGAAGTGAGAATAATTTGTTTTCCAGCTAAATGGAGGGCGTTGAAAGTGTGAAAAAATTCTTCCTGGATATATTCTTTTCCAGCTAGAAACTGAACATCGTCAACCAAAATACAGTCAAGTTGACGATATTTATTTTTGAATTGGTTGATATTTTTGGTTTTAAGAGAGTTGATAAGCTCATTACCAAAGGTTTCGGCAGGGAAATATTTAATTTTTAAATCGGGATTGTTTTTTAATAATTCATGACCAATAGCCTGCATTAAATGAGTTTTTCCAACCCCAACCCCACCCCAAAGGAAGAATGGATTGTAGGAAAGACCCGGATTTTTAACTATTCCTTGGGCGGCAGCATAGGCAAAATTATTGCTGTTGCCGACAATTAAATTGTCAAAAGTATATTTTGGGTGAAGTCCGGCCTGGGAATAATTGATAGTGGTGGTTTGGGGTTTGTAGGCAAAAAGAGGGGTGGTGGCAAGATTTTCGGACTCATTGCCCTTGATAATTTCCTGAACGACAAAATTAAGAGTATTGCTACTTTTGGTTTGATTGTCGAGAGCACTTTTAAAAAGCTGATAGTAACGTTTTTGGTTTAAATCACAAAGATAGGCGTTGGAACAGGCAATAGTAGCTTCGTTGTTGGACAAGGAAACTAATTGGGTTTTAACAACAAAGGTTTGATAAACAGCAGGGGCCAGGACAATCCGGAGTTCTTCTTGGGTATTCTTCCATAATTGATCAATGTCCATTTTTGTTTTATTAAACCTAAAATTAGGTGAAAATAATATCCGGCAGAAAGATAATGGGGTAGGTTATCCACATCATAATAAATGAGTTTTCCACATTTTGAAAGAGGTCAAAATATGAATCCTACCCCCCACCACCTCCTTTGAGGAAAGGATGGGGAAAAAATTTAATGAATTGTTTCTTTTTAATTTAATAAAATGGAGGTATTTGTGATAAAATTGCCACATGAAACAAAAGGGTACATATCAACCAAAAAAGAAAAAAAGAATTCGAGTTCACGGCTTTTTAGCTAGAATGGCGAGTGCCTTGGGCCGCAAAATACTTAAAAAGCGAAGAGAGAAAGGTCGAAAATATATCACCATCTCCTCTCAAAAGTAAATAGAACTATTTTATTAAAACCCGTCGATAAGGCGGGTTTTTGTATGTCCGCCAAAAGCTTCGCATTTAAGCGGGTAAATGGGATAATATGGAGTGTTGAAAAAGATATATAGAATTTACAAAAGAAGTGAGTTTGAAGAGATTAAAAAGAAGGGAGAAATAAAAGCTACTCCTCTTTTGTCTTGTTTATACCTAAAAGCAGAGACTGAAGATAAAAAATTTGGGGCAATAATTTCGAAGAGAATTTCTAAAAAGGCAGTGGAAAGGAATCAAATTAGAAGAAGATTAATGGAAGCGGTTAGGCTAAATTTAGATATTTTTCCGAAAGGTTTTAGGGGAATATTTTTGGTTAAAAGAAATATTTTAAATAAAAAGGAAATGGAGATTGAAGAATGTTTAAAAAAATTGTTTTAAAGAGTTTGGTTTTTTATAAAAAATATTTATCTAGTGGTCATCATTGTCGGTTTATCCCCTCTTGTAGTGAATATACATATCAAGCGGTGGAAAAATATGGAGTACTTAAAGGGTTGTGGATGGGGGTTAAAAGGGTGAGTAAATGTCATCCCTGGGGTGGAAGCGGAATTGATTTGGTAGAATAAGAGGTTAACCTCCTTTTCATATTAGAATTTGATTAAATAATAAAATGAATTTGTTTATTGCTCCATTTGTGAACGCCCTGTTTGGGTTTTATTACTGGTTTGGAAATTTGGGGTGGTCAATTATTGCAGTAACAGTGTTGATTAGACTAATACTAATACCATTGGTATGGCCTAGTATGAAATCTTCAATTAAAATGCAGGCCTTACAACCCAAACTGAAGAAACTTCAGGATAAATACGGCAAAGATAAACAAGGTTTGGCTAAGGCACAAATGGATTTGTATAAAGAAGAGGGAGTTAATCCCCTGTCTGGTTGTTTACCAAATATTTTACAGATTGCAGTGTTGATGATTTTTTTCTCGGCATTTAATATGGTGACTGGATTTTCAGAAGGAAAAATAAAGGCCGAAGTGGTAAACCAACAATTAATCCAATCATTTAAGATAAAAGATGATTTTAAATTTAGTGATACCTTTTTGGGAGTAAGCTTGGCGGCAACTCCGGCAAAAGTTTTGAAAGACGGAATTAATTTAAGTATTATTTTGCCATTAATATTATTGTTAGGTTCCGGATATTTGCAATATTGGAGTGCTAAAAGAATGATGCCACAAACAAAAGGTGTTGACGAGACCGCCTTCGCTAAAGCTACGGCGCCCAAGGAAGACGACATGATGGCAGCGATGAGAACTCAGTCGACCTATATGATGCCATTGATGACAATTTTTATCGGATTTAACTTTTCAGTAGGAATTTTAATCTACTGGTTTGTCAACAGTGCAGTCATGGCGAGTCAACAGTTATTAATGGCCCAATTTGACAGAAAAAAGTAATTAATGGTGTGATAGAATTCCAACTATGGATAATAAAAAAAGAAATGAATTAATTTTAAATTTGACCTGTGAAATGCTTCAAACTATTAACTACGAAGTGGATAATGCTTTTGTAGAGGATGTTGAGGGTGAAGAGGGACAGGTTTTGGTTTCGGTTACTGTGGGTAAACCGGGTGGATTGATTGGTTTTCGGGGCAGAAATATGGCCGCTTTGCAACTTTTATTGTCATTGATGGTAAAAAAACAATTGGGTGAATGGGTAAGAGTAGTGCTCGATATTAACAATTATCGGGGTGAACAAAAAGAAAGATTAGAAAATATGGCCCGTGATTTGGCAAAAAAGGTTATTGATACCGGAAAAGAAGTAGAAATGGCAAACATGAGCTCATATGAAAGAAGAATTTGTCATATGATTTTGACTGAAATTGAAGGAATTACCAGTGATTCTGAGGGTGAGGGTGACAATAGACACATTGTGATTAGACCAAAAATTTAGGGTTTATATTCGATAAAAACCCATTTCTTCGTACTTGGATAACTCGTCAAATCTGATCAAAATAAAGCTAATATTATCGTCTTGGTAGTCCCAAGAAATTAATACTTGGTTTTGGGGGATAAGGTGGTCGTTTACCTTTTTGATAATATCGTAAATTATGGTTTCTGAATCGATATTAAATTGATACTCACTACCTTCGATGGTTACCTTTTCTATCCAATCACCATATATTTGAGTTGCCCTGGTGGCGCTAATGTCTAATTCAGGGATGGTTTGTTTAACGTTGTAGGTAACATCTTCGGCGGTAAACTTCCAATCGACAAAAAATGCCTGTTTATTTTCTAAGGCTTTTTCGAAAATGGCTCGCAGTTCGTCTTGGGTTAATCTCATTGTTTTTCAACTAAATGGTTAATAATTAAAAGCTTGTTTTTTAGATCTTTTAAATAGCTAAAAAAGTATTCTTTATCGGTTGGAGAGACACCTCCCTGGTATGATCTGCCTTCTGAAAATCCAGTATATGTGTCGAGGTTTTCTTTGCGTTGCCAAATAAGCTGGATAAGAATCATTATTTGAATAAAATGAGTGGAATAAGTGCCGATAAAAACTTTAGGATAATCTTCTTCGTTGGTAAGGTCGCTGTATTTTGTGGGGGTTTGAGAAAGCTGAAAACATTTTTCCCCAAAAGTAGAGACTATGTTGTAGTTTATTGAGTCAAGATTGGTGATTTTATTTAAGTATTCGGTGGAGAGAGATAAAAGATATTTCAAATTGTTTTGAAACTGAGGGTTGGAGAGTTCGCAATTTAGAATACCATTTGAATCTAATTGAAAAGGCATTTGTAGGCTTTATTTCAGATTAAAAACTTAGTGATTTTATCATTTTGTGTTAGGATAGGGCGTGGAGAGATTTTTAACCTTTTTTTGGTTGCTCTTGATTCCGACACAGTTAGGCCGACATGTTTGGTTAAATGAAAGTAGTGTATTGGGGATACGAGTAGATTATTTATCATTAATTTTTTATGCAACAGATATTGCCTGGTTGTTGTGGGTGTGGACACAAAGAAAGAAAATAAAAATCGAATTAAATTTTTTTGTATTAATAATGTTGTTGTTTATGGGAATAAATGTGATATTTGCGGAGGCAAAGGTGGTGGCGGTTTATAGATGGATACGAATATGGCAATGGTGGTTAACCTGGCAATTGGTGATATTAAACAAATTAAAAATAAAGGAATATTTGTTGAAAATAGTCCCCTGGTGGATAGTTGGAGAGTCGTTTTTGGGATTGGCACAGATTGTAAAAGGTGGAAGTATAAATGGATTGTTGTGGTGGCTGGGAGAAAGAAGATTTGTATATGGAGGGATAGGAATTGCCCAAATGAGAATTTTAGATGAAGCTTGGATTAGGGCTTATGGGACTTTTTCGCATCCAAATTCGTTGGCGGGATTTTTGTTGTTGGCCTGGTGGTGGTTTAGAAGGCAAAAAAGCAAGATAAATCAAGTGTGGTACTGGGTGGTGAGCTGGAGTGCGGTTTTGGGAATAATCTTAACCGGAAGTCGGACGGTGTGGGTAATGAGTTTGGGAATGTTGATAGCGGAACAGTTTATTAATAAGAAAAAATTTTGGTTGGATAAGAAATTTTTGGGGAATACCTTTTTAATATGCGGGGTAGTGATGTTGATTTTGGGGGTGGTGAGTATTGATTATCGAGTGAGTGATTTTTTGGGAGGATGGGATGTTTCCAGTTTACAAAAAAGAGAATTATTGGGAGTGGCAGCAGTAAGAATGATTAAAGCCTCCCCTCTTTTTGGAGTAGGGGCTGGAAATTTTATGGTGAGTTTACCTAAATATCAGGTGGGAAATTTTTATTGGATGCAGCCGGTACATAATATTGTTTTGTTAATTTGGAGCGAAATTGGTTTGATTGGGATAGTAATGTTTTTAATTTTAGGAGCAGAAATGGTTAAAAAAATTAATTGGAGAAAATGTTGGTGGCTATTGGTAATCGTGGGGATTACGGGAATGGTAGATCATTATTGGGTGAGTTTACCTCAAAATTCATGGTTGCTGGCGATAATTTTGGGAGTGATATAAATCCTCTGCCTTGCGGACACCTCCTTTGAGGAAAGGAGGCTAAATTAGAGTAAAATTGAATAATGTTAAAAAGACTGGCACTTAATACCGG
>CAZKWZ010000016.1:0-16907 GCA_964556795.1 uncultured Gammaproteobacteria bacterium
TTATTCATAGTAAAATATAGGGATGTTCAAATTTCTTGAAAACTTAGTTGATGATAATCGTCGCCATATAAATAGCTACAAGCCAATTGTTGCCAAGATAAACGGTTTTGAAGTGGCTATTAAAAAACTTTCTGATAAAGAATTAACCCAAAAAACATCCGAATTTAAGGATAAAATAAAAAATGGTACAAAATTAGATGATTTACTCCCCGAGGCCTACGCTGTTGTTCGCGAAGCTATTTTTCGGGTAATCGGAGAAAGGGCCTATGATGTCCAGCTTATGGCGGCCATTGCTTTACACAAAGGTTCCGTGGCCGAACAACGCACTGGAGAAGGTAAAACCCATTCAGTCATCTTTCCGGCTTATTTAAATGCCTTAACCGGTGAAGGTGTTCATGTTGTCACTCCAAATGATTATTTGACTCGTGTCGGTGCCGGCTGGTATCCCAAGGCTTTGCATATGTTGGGTATTACTACTTCAGCCATTGTTCACGAAGAATCTTTTATTTTAGATCCGGATTACACCAATGAAAATGAAAAAATTGATGATCGTTTAGCCCATCTCAAACCAATATCTCGTCATGATGCCTACTACGCCGATGTTACCTACGGAACCAACAATGAATTTGGTTTTGATTATCTTCGGGATCATATGGTGGGGGATTTCAATCAAAAAGTTCAACGTCCTCATCATTATTTTGCTATTGTCGATGAGGTTGATTTTGTTTTAATTGACGAGGCCAGAACCCCTTTAATTATTTCCTCACCAAACAATCAGCCAGTAGAAAAGTATTATAAATTTGCCAAAATTGCCGACGAATTACAACCGACCGATTACGTTATCGACGAAAAATCTAAGAGTGCTACTCTCTCAGAGTTTGGTATTAGGAAAGTAGAGAAGATTTTAGGTGTTTCCAATCTTTATGAGGAATCATTTGAAACTATTCACTATATTGAAAATGCTATCAAGGCTCAAGCTCTTTTTCACAAAGACAAAGACTATGTCATCAAAGATGGGGAAATTGTTATTGTTGATGAATTTACCGGTCGTCTTATGCAAGGTCGTCGCTGGTCTGATGGTCTTCATCAGGCAGTTGAAGCCAAAGAAAACGTCAAAGTTCAACAAGAATCCCAAACCTGGGCCACTATTACTTTCCAAAATTATTTTCGTCTTTACGATAAATTAGCTGGTATGACCGGTACCGCTGCTACCGAGGCTGAAGAATTTAAAAAGATTTATCAGCTTGATGTTATTACCATTCCTACCAACAAAGAAACCAAACGTGTTGATAATAACGATTTAATTTTCAAAACACAGCGAAGTAAATACGCTGCTATTGCTGCTGAGGTTGAACAATTACACCACAAAGGTCAACCTGTGCTTATCGGTACTACCAGTATCGCTAAAAACGAAATTATTTCTTCAATGCTAAAAAAGAAGGGGATTCCTTTCCAAATGCTAAATGCTAAAAATCATCAGTCCGAGGCTGAGATTATTGCCAAAGCAGGTATGAAAGGTGCTGTTACCGTAGCCACCAATATGGCCGGTCGTGGTGTTGATATTATCCTTGGTGGTCCGCGTGATAAATTTACTCCGGAAGTATGGCAAAAACAGCATGACGAAGTTTTGTCATTTGGTGGACTTTATGTGATTGGTACCGAGAGACATGAATCTCGTCGTATCGACAATCAACTTCGTGGTCGTGCCGGACGTCAGGGTGATCCGGGTTTTTCTCAATTTTACGTTGCTCTCGATGATGATTTGATGCGAATTTTCGGTGGTGAAAAAATTTCCAGTCTTATGACTAGATTTAATATGCCGGATGACACCCCATTGACTCACCCTCTGGTTTCTAAAGTTCTCGAACAAATTCAGGTTAAGGTTGAAGGATACAATTTTGATATTCGTAAATCATTAGTTGAATACGATGATGTGATTAACAAACAACGTCAAATAATTTATAAATTACGTGACGATACTCTTTTTGATGCTAAAAATAATCCTGATAAAAATCGGGAAAATATATTTAAATATTTGAGTTCAGAGATTAATCATTTAGTCTCCGAAAGTCACAATTTAGAAACAGGGGATTTTGACGCCGATAAAGTGGCTTTAGAATTTTCTGAAATCCTTCCTATTTCTAGCTCTACCCGAAGTCAATTAGTTAAAGATTTAAAAAAATCTGATAGTCCTTCTGAATTTTTAGTTAATCTCTTGGAAAATCAATGGAAACAACGGTCTGATTATTTTGGTAATGATCTGGCCAATAGTATTCTGGCTTATGCTGTAATTCAAAGTCTAGATCCACTTTGGGTTGACCATTTAACTGCACTTGATGATTTACGAGATGGAGTTCGACTCCGTGGATACGCCCAAAAAGACCCATTGGTTGAATATCGAAAAGAAGGTTATGAGATGTTTCAAGCTTTGCTTCGTCGTTATGAATCAAACTTAGCCAGAATGCTTTTCCGTCTTGAACCTGTTTCCACACCGGTTACTACTCCAACTCAAGCTACCGAAACCCGTGGTAAGGTCATTGATCCAAACGCCAAAACTGAATCACCAACAGGTGAAGAGAGTGATGAAAAATTAGAATTACCTACTCGTGAGCCGGTAGTTTCTAAAACTATGGGTCGCAACGATCCTTGCTGGTGTGGCTCAGGTAAAAAATGGAAAAAGTGTCATTATCCGGAATTACCTCAAGGTTAAGTTTGGCTATTATTGCTAAAATACATCAGTGCTACCAATATACCAACAAATAAAATCTCTTATTGACGAATCACCTCGGATTTTATTACACCTTCATCCGGGTCCCGATGCCGATTCGGCTGGTTCTACTTTATCATTTTTTCATTATCTAAAAAGTATTGGTAAAGAAGTCACTTTAATATCCGGAGACTCTAATTTGTCACCCAGTCTAATGAGTCTTCCCGGTGCAGATCAAATTACACTAAAAAATTTTTTTGATTTGAGTCTTAATGACTTTGATTTGTTCATAATATTGGATTCATCCGAAATCAGACAAATTTCCAAACTCAATAAAATCGTTTTTCCTAAAAATTTAAAAACTATTGTTATTGATCATCATGCTAGCAATGAAGGTTTTGGTCAAATTAATTTAATTGATGGTTCCTCTCCGGCTACTTGCCAAATTGTCTATGAATTATTTGAAGCTTTAAAAGTCAAAATAACTCCCACCATAGCGACATGTTTATTTGCCGGAATATATACCGATACTGGCGGTTTTAAATATAATTCTACTTCCAGTAAGACCTTTTCGATTTGTGCCAAATTGACAAAAATCGATCCAAATTTTAGTCAGACTATTTTTAATTTGGAAAATAACGATCGTCCTGAAAGATTAAAACTTTTAGGTCTTCATCTAAATAATGTTAAAAGTTATTTTGATAATCAAGTTGCTATTTCTGCTATTTCTCAATCAATGATAAGAAAGGCGGGTTTTAGTGCTGATGATAGTGTTAATAGTGAGGTTGCCAATAATCTTAAATCTGTTATCGGTTGGGAAATTGGTGTTTCAATGATTGAGGCAGGAAAAAATAAAGTTAAGGTTAGTTTTAGGACTCGTGACGCCAATCATTACGATGTTAGTGCCATTGCCGTTGCTACAGGTTATGGTGGTGGTCACATGGCTGCAGCTGGGGCTTTAATTCCCTTATCTATACCAAAGGCCAAGAGACTAATTCTTCGAACAATTTCTCGACTTCATCCGGAACTAGGAAAAGCTTAAGTGATAATATAAATTTATGGATGACTGTATTTTTTGTAAAATTATTCGAGGTGAAATTCCTTGTCACAAAATTTACGAGGATGAAAACTTTCTCGCATTTTTGGATATTGAACCGTTTACCAAAGGGCACACTCTAGTTGTTCCTAAAAAGCACTATCGTTGGGTTCACGATGTTCCCAATACCGGTGAATATTGGGAATTTGCTAAAAAAATTACTATCGCTCTTCAAAAAAGTCTAAACCCAATTTACATTTCATATATCACTATGGGTAAATTAGTTCCCCATGCTCACATTCATATTGTTCCTCGATATAAAAACGACAGTCTCGTGGGAATTTTTAAAGGTCGTCGTTCTCGACCTACTCAAGATGAATTCAATAAAATAATTAATAAAATAAAACTATGATTACCGATAATGAAGTTTTAGAAGAATTAAAAGAAATAAATAGGCGTTTAGGAAAAATGAATAGTACCGGTCGTATGGTCGGTCGGGAGTTTTTATCTGGATTTTTTCATTCTCTTGGATATACCATCGCCACGTCACTTGTTATTTTTATTTCTATTTATTATCTTTCCAAAATAAATTTAGGCGAAAAAATAAATAGCTATGTTCAAAAAATGATTCCCAAAACCCAATTCAGTGTTCCTTACGTTGTGCCCTCACTCGGTCAACCTTAGTTAAAAACTTCTTTCTCAGGCGAATTGATTTAGGTGTAATGTCAATTAATTCGTCATTTTCAATAAAATCTAACGCTTCTTCTATACTATATTTCACTGCCGGTGCCAAAATTATAGCATCATCATTTCCGGATGAACGCATATTTGTTAACTGTTTTCCTTTACAAATGTTGATTTCTAAATCCCCAATTACCGGTCTAAATCCGACTATTTGACCTTCGTAAATAGGTTCTGTTGGTTCAACAAAGGTAATTCCTCTCTTTTGAGCTAAATCTATTCCAAAAGACAAAGCTTTACCTCCCTCAGATGCAATCATTACTCCATTTCTAGTTTTATAATTCTCCTCTTCCTTATTTTCATAGCCAATCGATAAGAAGCTCATTGATACCTGGCCCTTAGTTTCAGTCATTAATGAACTTCTTAAACCTAAAGCATTTCTTTCAGAAATTTTATAAATCATTTTTATTCCATTTCTCTCATCACTAGTCATATCAATCATTTGAGCCTTTCTTTTTCCCAATTCAGCTGTAATTGTCCCCACAAACTCCTCGGGTGTCAAAATCGTTAATTCGGAAAATGGTTCACACCAATGGCTATCAACCTGTTTCATTATTACCTCTGGTTTACCCACTTCCATGGCATAACCTTCACGTCGTAGTTTTTCGATTAATACTGCCAAATGCATTTCTCCTCGTCCGGAAACAATCATTCGGATACTGTCATTTGGATCATCAATTACTTTCAATCCTAAATTTGTTTCTGCCTCTTCAAGTAATCTTTCCTTTAACTCTCTACTGGTTAAAAATTTTGATTCTTCCTTGGCATACATAGAGGTGTTTGGACCAAAACTTGCTTTTAGGGTTGGTTGAGTTACCTCAATTGTTGGTAATGCTACTTGAAAATGAATATCGGTAATTGTTTGACCGATTTCAATTTCTGACACTCCTGCCAAATATACAATTTCCCCGCTTTTTACTTCATCAGCTTCTATTTTGTTGATACCTTCATTAACATACATCCTTTCAACCTTAAAATTTCCTAGAACTTTTTGATCAGGGTTAACCAGAGACACAAAATTTCCTTTTTTAATCACTCCTTGATGAACTCTACCTACAGCCAGTCTCCCCAAATATTCATTCTTTTCAAATGCTGACACTAGCATTTGAAACGGTGCAGAATCGTCTTTTCTCGAAGAGGGGATATAACTTAGAATTGTTTCAAAAAGAGGTGTAGTATCTCCGGGCATATTGGCATCCTCTGGCATTTGTAAAAAGGTTTTTCCATCACGACCAATAGCATAAATAACCGGAAAATCCAGCAAATCATCACTAGGAGCCAATGATAAAAATAAATTTTCAGTATCGGTAATTACTTCTTTAACTCGTTGATCCTTTCGGTCAATTTTATTTATTACCAAAATAACTTTTAAACCGTAATCCAATGCTCTTTTTAATACAAATTTAGTTTGTGACAACGGGCCCTCAGCTGCATCTACAATTAGCAAAACTCCATCGGCCATATTTAGGACTCTTTCTACCTCACCACCAAAATCCGCATGTCCGGGTGTATCAATAATATTTATTTTTACACCTTTATAAAAAACGGAAGTATTTTTTGACAAAATAGTAATTCCCTTCTCCCTTTCCAGGTCATTGCTGTCCATAATTCTATCCATCTTCATTTCATCCTGATTCTCTCTAAATGAGTGTGTTTGCTTTAAAAGTGCATCTACCAAAGTAGTCTTGCCATGATCAACGTGGGCGATTACCGCAATGTTTCTAATATCAGATGAAATTTGCATCCGTCGATTTTACCACTAAACTACTATATATGCTTAAGTATATTAAAATTTCCATATTAATTCTAGTTTTAACGACATTTACCGCCTTAATATATAAATATCGTCGTTTTGTCCCCTCAGCCCAAAATCTCTCTGAAACTATTCTGCCTGCTCCAACCATTATTGAAAAAGATATGCTTCCCAATCGCCACCAAATGAAAACAGCTTTTGTACCTCAGGCACCGGAAAAAAAGTGGGATGAACCCTGGCAGGATGCCTGTGAAGAAGCTGCCTTATTAACGGTCCATTATTATTATGAAAAAAATAATCCGGATATTAAGACAATACATGCTGATTTGCAAAGTCTTTTTAATTTTGAGTCCGAAATGTCCTGGACCAGCGACATAAATATCAATCAAATGGCTACCATATCGGCAAAATTATGGAATTACCAAACCAAAGTTATTGATAATCCAACCATAGATCAAATCAGACAATATTTATCCCAAGATATACCTGTAATTATCCCCGCCAATGGAAAAACTTTATTTTTAGAAAACACCCACTTTAAAGGCGGTGGTCCCTGGTATCACAATCTTGTAATATTAGGCTATGATAACGACAAAAAACAGTTTATTGTTCATGATGTCGGTACTCAATTTGGGGCTTATTTTCACTATAGTTACACTACTTTGATGTCCAGTATTCATGATTTTCCTGCATCTCTAAAAAAGGAAGACATTAATTCCGGTATTCCTCGTGTTTTAGTTCTGTTAAAATAGGTCATGAAAAAAATAAGCATTCTTTTTTCACTATTTTTACTTTCTGCTTGTTCGCTTAAATCTTCAACTAAAATTACTCCCACACCCACTATGTCTTCTTCAACCCCGATAACTATTTCTCCTTCCAAAAAAACTACCACCACCAACACTGATACTGTTGTGGCAATTAAAACCAAAAATGGTCAAATTGTTGTCAAGTTATATTCCAAGGAAACACCCAATACTGTTGCTAATTTTTTGAAAAAAACTGATAGTGGTTTTTATAACGGTCTGACCTTTCACCGAGTCATTGACGGTTTTATGGCCCAAGGTGGCGATCCCACCGGTACTGGTACTGGGGGTGGATCTCAGAAATCTGAATTAAACCAAATTCCATTTAGGCGCGGCAGCCTTGGTTTAGCCAGAACTCCTGTTTCCAAAGATATTAGTAATGACAGCCAATTTTTCATTTGTTTTACTGATGATGGATGTGCGCATTTAACCGGTGACTACGTTAATTTTGGTGAGGTAGTTTCAGGTTTTGATGTTCTTGATCAAATTAAACAAGGTGACAAAATTTTAGAAATTACTAGTAAAACTAAATAATGAAAAAATTCCTGCCATTAATTCTTATTTTTCTTGCCCTCGGGGTATATTTTTTCTTTAATTCCCAAAAGGCTCCCACTCAAGCTTTTCCAGATTCAGAAGCCGACTTGATTTTGTTTTGGGGTGTTGGTTGCCCCCACTGTGAAAAAGTCAAAGAATTTATTACTCAAAATAATCTTGAATCCAAGGTAAAAGTAGCTTACAAAGAAGTCTATAATGATGCCGGAAATCAAAAAATATTGGAATCTACAGTTCAAAAATGTCCCGAAATTGATTCTAGTCGCGGTATTGGTGTCCCTCTAGCCTTTGATGTCAAAAATTCCAAATGTCTTTATGGTGATACTCCTATCATCGATTGGTTAAAAGCCAAATGATACAATATTTTTGTGGCTAAAAAGCTTAAAAGTAAAGAATTTCATTTTAGTTTAGGGGTTTTGTTTCGGTGGGTTATTTTTGCTTTATTAATATATTTTTCTATAAATTATTTATCAGGTTCAAAAAGTTCACTTAATCCTAATCTCAATTCCAATCTAGACGTTCTAGGAATTAAAGATGAGCCTGTTATAATCAAGGCGACCCAAACATTTGATGGATATAAGAAACAAGTTATTGATTTTGTTAACCAACAAATTGTTGATATAAAAAAACAGATAGTCACTGAAGTTTATCAGGGGGTAATTAAAAGTATTGATACTAATAAACAATGAATTTAAAAGATCTCCAAGAAAAATTAGAATCTATTAAAAAGAAACTGGACTTTACCAGTTTGTTAGCTCGGGAGTCAGAATTAAAATCTCAATCCCAAGATTCCTCATTATGGAATGATCCCAAAAAAGCTTCAGAAATTATGCAGGAGCTCTCTGATCTGCAAAAGACGACCACCAGTATCGTTGAGATGGATAAAGAAATCACAGATTTATTGGAATTTTCCTCAATATTAGATTTAGAGCCTGACGAATCATTGGCTTCAGAGTTAAACGAACGTATTCTAAAACTGGAAAAAAATATCGCTGATTTAGAGCTTAAAACCTATCTATCGGGAAAATACGATAAAAATTTTGCCATATTTTCGATTCATTCAGGTCAGGGTGGTACCGAGGCTATGGATTGGGCTTCAATTTTGCAACGGATGTATATGCGCTATTTTGACAGACAGGGTTGGAAATATGAATTACTTGATATTAATCCGGGTGATGAGGCGGGTATTAAGTCAGTCGACTTTAAAATAAATACCCCTTTTGCCTATGGTTATCTTCGGGGAGAAGATGGTGTTCATCGTTTAGTTCGTTTGTCACCATTCAATGCCGATCAATTACGCCAAACCTCATTTGCCAAGGTTGAGGTTAGTCCAGTTATTCAGGATGCCGAAGAAATTAATATCCGCCCGGAAGATATCGAGTTTGCTGCCTATCGAGCCGGCGGACACGGTGGCCAAAATGTTAATAAAGTTTCCACTGCTGTCAGAATTGTTCATAAACCTACTGGAATCACCGTTGCCTGTCAAAGTCAGCGCTCCCAGGATCAAAATCGTTTAATTGCCATGGAAATGTTAACCTCAAAGCTTTGGGCTATCAAACAAGGTGAACTGAATCAGGAAAAAAAGGAAATAAAAGGTGACAATATCATTGCTGGTTGGGGTCATCAAATTCGTTCCTATGTCTTACATCCTTATAAAATGGTTAAAGACTTGAGAACTAGGTATGAAACTTCAGATACCACTGGAGTTTTAGATGGTGATTTAGACTCCTTTATCGAAGCAGAACTAAAATTATGAAAAAAATCCTCCCCATATTAGGGATAATTGTTTTAATTATCCTAACAATATTTTTTGCCTTTCTTTACTACATATCACAAAAAACTTCTCGGTCATTCCTTTATTTTCCTAAAACATTTTTAGCTGCTACCAAGGAAAAAAATATTCCCACCCATCTAAACATGATGATTTTGGGTTTAGACAGACGTGATGACTGGTTGGAGAAAACCGAAACCACAGATACTATAATTTTTTCACAGATAAATTTTAATCAAAATAAAGTTAAACTTTTTTCTTTTCCACGTGATTTATGGGATTATTTTCTTAATACAAAAATCAACCAAATTTATCCTTTATCCCAAAAAGAAAAGGATAAACAATCCAAATTTTCATATCTATCCAGCAATTTTGCCTCAATTTCCGGTCAACCAATTGATCGGAGCCTTATTCTCTCAACTGAAAATTTGAAGCAATTAGCCGATATTTTAGGAGGGATAGATTTGTATTTAGAAAATGGTTTCAAAGACGATAAATATCCAAACGAAGCCTATATTAAAGATCCAAAATCAGGTGCTCCAATATACAAAACAGTTGAATTCAAATCCGGTTGGATTCACTTAGACAGTACTAATATTACTGAGTTTGTCCGTTCCCGAAAAAGTGCTGAAACTGCTGCCTCTGGTGGGACTGATATTGGTCGCATTGAACGGCAGCAACAGCTAATTAATGCTCTCATCGACAAACTAAAAAGTTCAGTTATTTCCAATCCAAGTTTGGTTTTTAAACTCTATACCTTTTGGAATGGATTAGAGCAAAATTTTACCGACAAAGAGCTTATTTCATATCTTTTAACATATGGTCTTAATTTGAAAAATATCAAAATAATCCGCTATCCAATCAGTTCAGGTGAAGATCCCAAAAAAGATCTAATTTACCATCCGGCAAAGTTTATAAACTCTCAATGGGTGTTTATTCCTCACGATCCAAAATACCAGGAGTTTCAACAATACATTTCCCAGTCTTTATCCACCCCATAAAAACTTTGCTATACTGGTTTTATGGATATTCCAAATCTATCTTCAAACCAGTCACTAAACCCTACTAACAAATCACCCTTTTCGTTGGCGGTTATCGGAGTATGTCTATTATTAGCCGTAGCTGTGGGATTTTGGTCTTCAAGACTTTTCCCTTTCTCCAAATCATCTGGGCAAGGGATAATCTCAGTTGGAGAACAAGCCATAAGTACTGACAAAATTACTGATAAAAGTGAAATCCAAGTTGGTAAATTGTATGGAGATACTGCCACTGTTTTTAAAGATTCTGCTTCCGGTACTATTGAAAAAGGTTCTATTAATGGTGTTGGTACCCATATTCTTAATCGTGAAGGTGGTGTCAGTCAACGTGCCTCTCTAACATCCTCGGTGGTGGACCTTGACCTTTTTGTTGGCCGTAAAGTTGAAGTCAAAGGTGAGACTAATTCCTCAAAGCAAACTGCCTGGCTTATGGATGTTGGCAGTGTTAAAGTCCTTGAATAAAAATGGAAATTGTTTTTGATAAAATCACTAAAAATTACGGTCCTATTAACGTTTTTCGCGACTTAGATATAAAAATTGATCCTGGAGATTTTGTTTTTATCACTGGTCCTTCCGGTTCTGGTAAATCAACTTTAATCAAACTAATTCTCAATCAAATTAAACCCAGTAGTGGTCATGTTTTAATTGATGGTAAAGCGGTAAATCATTTAAAAAATAAAAGTGAAATTGATAAAATAAGACGAAAGATAGGCGTTATATTCCAGGATTTTCAATTAATTAATGACCTAACCATTGAAGAAAATATTGCTCTTAATTTGGATATTGTCGGTTATCCGACTGCAAAAATTCCCTCAAGAATAGATGAAGTTATCAAAATGGTCAAACTTCAACATCGTCATTTCTTATTTCCCTCACAATTATCAGGTGGCGAACTTCAAAGAGCCTGTTTAGCCAGAGCTTTAAGTATCGAACCAGAATTAATCTTAGCCGATGAACCCACGGGTAACCTTGATCCCACCAATGCTTGGAATTTGATAAAAATTCTTCAGGACATAAACGAAAAATATAAAACTACCATAATTATGACCACTCATAATATGGATTTTGTTGAATCGCTTGATAAAAAAGTTATAAAATTAGGTAAGGGGACTGAACATGAAAATATTTAAACTAACTCTTCATCATATTCGTCGTTCTCCGTTTCAAAGTCTGGTTGCCTTTCTGACGGTTTTAACCTGTTTTTTTATTTTAAATTCATTTATTTTACTAAATCGGGGTTTAAGTACAGTTCTAAATTATTTCGAAACCAAACCGGAAATTACTATCTTTCTTAAAGATGGCTTAGATCAAAACACGGTTGAATCTGTTCAAAAAGAGCTTACTACTTACCCGGGTATAAAAGAAATTCGCTATATATCAAAGGAAAAGGCTCTTTCTCTTTACAAAGAGATGAACAAGGATAATCCGTTGTTAACTGAGATGGTTACTGCCTCAATCTTGCCGGCTTCATTTGAAATATCCGCCTACAATCCCAAAGTTTTAGAAGTAATTGCTCAAAAATTTTCCGCCAAAAGTCAAGTAGTCGATGAAATAATTTATCAAAAAGATATTATTCAATCACTCTTAACCTGGACTCAAATTATTCGTACTTCAGGAATTGCCTTAATCACTTTATTTGTCACGATTTCTTTTGTCGTAATATTTACATTGATTGGCATGAAAATAACCAATAGAAAGGACGAAATTAAAATCTCACGACTTTTAGGTGCTTCCAAATTTTATGTCAAAAAACCATTTTTGCTCGAAGGTATAATTTATGGATTTACCGGTTCACTTTTTGGTTTTTTGCTTAGTTTCTTAATTATTTATAATTTTCGCGAGTCAATAAATTTTTTCTTTCAACCCATTACCTTTATTCCTGCCATCACCACCTTTGAACCATTGCTTTTATTAGCTGAGATTTTTGTTGGTGTTTTCATTGGTCTGTCTGCTAGTTGGCTTGGAGCTAGAAGATATATCAAATGGTAAAAAAATTTTTCTGCTTTCTATTCATAATTTTTATAATATTTAGTCCTCCGGTTTTTGCTGAAGTTAACTATGACAACATGTCTTTTGAGGAGTTGGAAAAGCTTCAAAAAGAATTAATCAAAAATAGCACTTCATTATCCAGTCAGATAAAGCTAATTAGTATTCAAATTGCTCAAACTCAGCAGAAAATCCGACAAACCACCGCCGGCATTGCCGTTCTTAAAAGTGATATTCAAAATTTAACCAGTAAAATCGGTAATCTTGATATTTCATTAAATGACCTTTCTGCAACTTATATCCAACAAATAGCTCAAAATTACAAACTCCCCAAAAAAATTCCTCTCTATAATATTTTTTTATTTGGAAAACTAAACGATTATCTTGATAATTACAAGTATATTTCCCTTATTCAAAAATCCAGCCAAGATTCCTTGGTAAATATGGAAACCACTAGAACTACCCTGGATCAGGAAAAACAGGTTAAAGCTCAAAAACAAAAAGAATTAGAGTCCCTTGAAAAAGATTTAGCTAAACAACAAAAAGATTTAACCGCTCAAAATAATATTAAAAACGAACTACTTAAGACCACACAAAAACAACTTAGTGAAGTCTTGGCACAACTAAGCGCTCTCAGAAATTTCTCTTCAGCCTATGGTTCTACCTGTCTTGGTTCTGTCCCTGGAGGTGGTAGTGATGGAAACTTTTATAGCCAACGTGATCCACGCTGGTGTAAACAGACTATTGGTTATTCCTCAGATACTATTGGTGCTGTTGGCTGTTATATCAGTAGTATTGCCATGACCTTCAAAAAATTAGGCTCAGATATTAGTCCTTCAGCCTATGCCGCCGTCCCTAGCCATTTTCAATATAATTCTGCTTATGCTTCAACTCCAAGTCCACCCTCGGGATATGTGTATCGTCAGGTCTCTTATAATTCAGATACGGTCGACAAAGAATTAGCCGCCGGTAGATATGTCATAGCTCAAATCTCTATGAAAACTGTTTCTGGAATGCATTTCGTAGTTATTATTGGCGGTTCCAGGGGTGATTATATAATTCATGACCCTTGGTTTGGATCTGATTTAAAATTTGGTAGTCGTTATTCATTGTCATCCATTATGAGTCTTCGTCTTATTACCAAATAATGATGTTGCCCAAAAAACTATTAGTTTTTCTAATACTACTTTTTGTCTTTACTAAAACTCTTCAAGCTCAAACTCCTGAATTGTCTCCAACTATATCCCTTTCACCAACCCCTAGTATTAATCCGCAGCAGGATAAACTAAAAAAACAGATTGACGAATATACTCTTAAACTTTATGAATTAGCCAAGTCAAAGGATACTTTAAATAACCAAGTAAAAACTATTAACATTGAAATTAGTCGGACTCAGCTAAAAATAAAACAAACTCTTTCTACCATTGACAACTTAAAAAATGAAATATCCAGTCTTACCTTGAAAATAAGTAATTTAGACATTTCACTTGATAATCTGACTGCCATATACGTCAAAGAAGTAAAGCAAAACTATAAACTTCAAAAACGCATTCCTTATTTTATGTCTTTAGTTTCCAGTCAATTCAATAAATTTTTTGAAAATTATAAATATTTATCAACTGTCCAAAAAAACAGCCAGGAGACATTGGTAAATATGGAAACCACCAGAACTAATTTAGATCTCCAAAAGCAAGAAAAAGCCCAAAAACAGGTAGAACTAGAATCAATGGAAAAACAACTAGTCGAACAACAATCAAATCTTTCCGGTCAAAAAAGTGCCAAGCTTGGTTTACTTGAGGTAACCCGAAATGATGAATCCAGATACCAAAAATTAAAACAGGCCGCCGAAGAAGAATTGAGTTCCTTGATGGGTGCCACCTTTGCCTACAAAAGGAATGTTAAAAAGGGTGATCTGATTGGTTTGATGGGAAACACCGGTTATTCATTTGGCGACCATCTTCATTTTGGTCTTTACAACTTAACGGAAAATAATTTAGATTCTTGGGTATATGCCAATGATATCGACGCTAGCGATTATCTTAATTCCCATCGCTGGCCAATGAGTGCTTTGAACTCTAATACTAGTCTTTGTACCAGTGTCCCCAGGATTAATTGTATTACCCAATATCGTGGCCATACCCCATATTCCTATCTCTATGCCGATCATTTCCACCACGGTATTGATATGGTTGCTTCAGAAATTAGAGTATTTGCCATCGAAGATGGTGTTGCTTATACTTTTCGGAATACAAAAAGTAGTTTAGGAAACCATGTCAAAATTTTCCACCCCGACGGTAAAATGACTCTATATCTACATTTACAATAAAAATCCCCCACATAATGGGGGATTTTAGTTTAATCAAACTTTAATAACCTCTGGCTAGTTTTCTCAAAGCCAAAGCCATTGCTGACAAGGCCAAAACAATTCCGGATTTGACTAACAAATCATTACTTCCGGTATTTGGACTAGTTTTACCTGACACATAAAATGTCGCAGTATCTTTGTCATAAACATTATTATTTTTTACAGTAGCCACATTTGTCTGTGACATATAAGCACTATTAGTGGAAACTTTAGCTCTAAGTGTATAGTTTCTAGTTTCACCTACTGCCAAAGTATCAATTTTCCAGGTGACTAAACGATTAGTTTTGTCAATTTCACCAGGAGCTAAAATTATTTGGTTTACAACAGGAAAGTAATCTTTAACCACCAGGTTATAAAGAATATCTTTTCCGGTATTTTTCACCAAAATATTAAAATCCATTAAATCACCGGTAACAAATATTTTTTGGTCTTTTCCAATGTTATCGTAAAAGTTGTTGTCATTTATAGGTCTTATTTTTTTATCAATAGAAACCTGATAATTTACCTCTCCTTGAGAGTAGGCATCAGCTAATACTCCCTTAGGAAAAACCAAAGCAGTCAATAATAAAAGTGTCCAAATTAATTTTTTCATTTAAATAAATGATAATAACTAAATATTAGAGGATAGTATAATCGTTTTTTTCTATAAGTCAAGTCTTTTGCTATACTGGGACTATGAAACAATTCTTAATCGACGAGCTTTCAGTTTTCTTCCCTTGTTACAATGAAGAAAAAAATATCACTAATACCGTAGCCAAATCCGTAAAAGTATTGGAAAACACCGCTAAAAAATGGGAAATAATTATAGTAAATGATGGTTCAAAAGATGACACCGCAACTGTAGCTTTAAAATTAAAAGAAAAGTACTATCCTCACGTAAAAATTGTTACCCACAACCCAAATCGTGGCTATGGAGCTGCCTTTAAAAGTGGTTTATATAACTCAAAGTATAAATGGATTGCTTTTACCGATTCTGATGGACAATTCGACTTTTCAGAAATAAAAAATTTCATCAATACTCAAAAGACCCAACATGCCGATATTGTCATAGGTTATTATCTTGGTCGAAAGGTCTCACCTTTAGTAGTTTTAAGTTCAAAAATTTGGGAACTTATTGTTTATATCCTTTTTGGGTTGCATGTTACAGACATCGATTGTGGGTTTAAATTTATTAGCAAAAAAGTCATCGATACCATTCCTCGACTAGAAGCCGAAAGAGGAGCATTTATCAGTAGTGAGTTTTTAATTAAAGCTAAAAAAGCCGGATTCAAGATTACAGAAATAGGGGTTCATCATTTCCCTCGTACCGAAGGTCAAGCTACTGGACGTCAATTAAAGGTAATTATTAAAAGTTTTTCTGATTTATTTCGACTCTGGTATAAAATAAATTTTAACCGTGCTTAAAAAATTTTTTTCCAAAAATTATTTAGTGATTTTTATTTTATTAATAGCAGCATTTTGCCGGTTGTATCGAATTTCTGAGTACATGGAGTTTTTAGGTGATCAGGGTAGAGACGTTATTATCGTTCGTGATTTTCTAAAAAACGGTAACCTCTTTTTTATTGGGCCACAGACCAGTATTGGCAATATGTATCTTGGTCCCTTTTACTACTATTTGATTGCTCCGGCTTTGTTATTGTCCAATTACAATCCGGTTGGCCCTTCTATTTTTGTTGCTTTAATCTCAGTTGCTACAGTCTATTTAATCTATTTTATTACCAAAAAATGGTTTAATTCCAAAGCCGCCTATATCGCTGCCTTTTTATATGCCATTTCTCCAGTCGCCATTAAATATGGAAACTTTTCCTGGAATCCGAATATCATGCCATTTTTTGCCCTTTTATTTATATATTTTGTCACTGAAAAACGATATCTCTTAGCCTCACTATCCTTTGCCATGTGTTTAAATTCTCATTATTTGGCACTATTATTACTACCGGTTGCCTTTGTTATCTGGTTAAGAGATTATTCTCCAAAATCAATCAAGCCTACTCTTTTAGCTGTTCTTATCTTTATTTTGTCATTGACCCCTCAGGTATTATTTGATGTCAAACATCAAGGTCAAAATGTTAAAGCCCTCCTAACCTTTTTTACCCAAAGAGAAAGTACTGTTAACTTAAAAGTATATAAATCTTTACCCATTATTCCCGAGTTAT
>CAZKWZ010000017.1:0-16432 GCA_964556795.1 uncultured Gammaproteobacteria bacterium
CGGCAGTAGTAGTTAACTATCGTCCGGATTTAATATTTAATATGCCTGGAAGCTTAATGAGAGTCTTATCAGGCTGGAGGGAAGAATGAGAAAAGCTCAAGCAGTAATAGTTGTATTATTAGTTTCAGCTGTAATGATGACAGTAGGATTATCGTTATCAAAAAAAACAGTTACTGAAACAAAAATAGATACCAGTGAAGAGGCATTAAAAAAAGCATTTAATGCAGCTGAATCAGGAATTAATTATTATTTGGGTACTGGAAATACATCATATAGTGCTCCTGATAAATCAACTGCAGATATAAATTCAAAAAATATTACCGCTGAAGGATCGGTGTTAGATTTTGGTGAATATATAACAGCAAACAGTAACGAATTTTATTGGTTGGTTAATCATCTTGATAATGGAGATATTGGATCAAATTATTATGTTGGCAGCGTGGATGTGTGTGGAACTGGATTTACAGGATCACTAGCAGTAAATTATTATTATTTATCTGCTGGAACATATGGAGTAAAACGTTTCGGATATAATTTTAGTAGTGATTTGACCAAGAGGGTGAATGGTTTTGACGATAGTTATGTGGGTCATGATTGTGTGACTTTGACTTTAAATGATAGTGCTATATTGCTGACAATCACCCCAATATTTGACGGTGGCCGTTTTCATTTGTCAGGAGGAGGTACTTTTCCGGCTCAGGGTATAGATATAAGTTCTACTGGAAAAACTGGTGAAACTGGGGCTGGTCAGGTGGTTAAAAAACTGAGAGTAGTTCAACGTTATAAAATCCCTTATTTTCTACTATCGGGCGTTGTCTCTGAATCATCAGTATTGAGTGATTAAGGTGAAATAGCTATACTTAAATAATGAGTGATATTGTTGGAATCGATTTAGGTTTGGGAAGTATTAAGGCAGTAGCCTTAAACAAAGTCCAGGAGAATTATGTGTTGTCGGGGATCGGTGAAGTAAAGACTCCAAACAGCGAGTGGATGAAATCAACAGCTACCAAGAAGAATATAGAAGATGTGGCTGCGGCCTTAAAGGGCTTGTTAAAAGATTTAAAAATCAATGGTCGGCAGGCGGTGACGGCTTTACCGGAATATGAAATTGTTAGCCGTTTAGTATCATTACCTCCACTAAAAGAATCAGAAATAAAGGACGCTTTGCGCTTTGAGGCAGAGACATTTGTCCCCTATCCCCTGGATCAAGTATCAATTGATTATGAAATAATTGAGGAGGACACGGCAGGGCGATTGACGGTGTTTGCAATTGCGGCTAAAAATGATTTGATTGCCAACTATATTAAGGTATTTAAACTTGTAGGAATTGATTTGTTGGCGATTGAGTCGCCGGCGGTTTCAATGAGAAGAATTTTAAAACAAATGGGAACGGCTTCGACGGCAACTATGTTGGCGGATATAGGGGAAAAATATTCAGAAATTGTAGCTTTCAAAAAAGGAAATATCTATTTTGCCAGATCTATGCCAGTGGGTGGAGAGTCATTAACCAGAGCTATTTCAGTAAATTTGGGTTTAGATATGGCCAGTGCTGAAGAATATAAAAAGGCTTATGGTATAAAAGATATGGAACTAGAGGGAAAAATTAAAAATGCTATTATGCCGGTATTTAGTAGTATGGCTGAGGAAATTAGACGGGCTATGGCTTTATTTGCTGAGGGTAGTGACAAGCCCATAGAATTATTGGTATTAAGTGGGGGTGGATCAAAAATGCCTGGTTTTGCTGAAGAATTAACAAGACTTTTAGGAATTGAAGTTCAAGTTATTCAACCTTTTTTAAAGATTGATTGTACCCAAGTGGTAGCGCCAATTGACTTGAATGCTGATGGACATCGTTTTTCCACAGCAACGGGTTTGGCGTTAAGGGGTTTACTATGAAAACAGGTGATAGTTTTAATTTAAATTTATTACCCAGTCAAGCTAAGTTTCAGGCCGCAAGAACTAAATTGCAAAAAATAATTCGCAGTTATATGGCGATAGGTATTGTTGTATGGATATTAGTGACAGTAGTGACATTAGCTTTATATTTTAGTAATGGTTTGGTGTTAGCGAATGAAAACAAAAAGTACGAGCAGGCATTGTCCGGTTTTAAAGGTATGTCTGAAGAGGTTGTTTTGAGTCAGTTGATTAAATATAGAATTAAGGTTTTGGGTCAGGTAATGAAAGAACGCTTCGAATATTCAACGGCTTTTGAGAAGGTAACTTCTATTTTTGTGGATAAAGCCTGGTTAACTAAATTCGAGATTGATAAGGATAAAAATTTCTCAATTATTGCTTCGGCAAATACCAAGGAGGCAGTAGATTATATTGAGAGTAAGGTAAGTGAGGCTAATCAGGGTAAAATTGAAGGGATAAAAAGTATGACAATTAATGGTGTTAGTTATACAATTGGTACTGGTAACTGGGATGTAAATATGGAGGTAATTTTGAAATGAGTAGTTTAAATTTACCTGATAAGATTTTTGGAACTGATACTCGCTTGATTGTGTTGTGGCTAGAGCCAATTGGTTTAGGTTTGGTGATGCTATTTAGTATGATTTTGGTGATTTTACCAAAGATGAATGAAATTCCCAATAGAGCAGCCGAAATAAAGAAGGTAAAGGCAAAAACTAATGATATTGCCCAAAAGGTTAAGTATTTGCGGGCAACTGATCAGGAATCTATTAAAAATAATGCCCTTAAATTGAGTATGGGATTACTACCTGAAAAAAGTGCTTATTTGTTGGTGACTATTGTTCGTAATGTTGCCGCTGGGGTGGGTTATGCTATTGATGATTTTTCATTGAGTATGATGAATGACAAAAAAGAGGTTGGAACTAAAAAAACCAGTATGAATTTTGATAAGTTACCGGTATTAGTAACTTTGATTGGACCAACAGATAAATATATTGAATTAGTAAGATTAATTGAGAGAAGTTTGCCAATAATGTCGATTGAAAGTTTGGATGCCCGAGATATGACCGGAGGTATTTCGTCGGTAAAATTGGGTATAACTGCGTATTATTTACCAGAGATAGGAAAAATAAATTATGAAAATTTGAGTTTAGCTGACTTAACTCCAACCCAAGATGAATTAAACTTACTCTCAAAAATTAACGAGTATAAGATAATGTCGGCCAATGAAAATGTCGGAGTTGGTGAGACAATGTACAATAAATACGATCGACAAGACCCCTTCTTTATTCCTTAATCTGAAGAACGTAATGAGTTTCGGGAAAGGCCAGATTGAGCAAGGTACGGATAGATTTGATAATTTTTCCCTCTTTTCCAATTATTTGTCCGACAATTTCCGGTGGAGCAGAAACCTCGATAATGATTAGTTGATTTTCTTGTCTTGATTCAATAATTACCTGATCACTGTCTAAAACAACAGCTTTGATGATGTATTCAGCAGCGCTTTTGATATCGGTCATATTTTTATTTGTTTTCAGTAGTAGCTTCGGTTTTTACTTCTTCAGTTTTCACCTCTTCAGTTTTAACTTCACTTTCTTTTTCGATTTTATCTTCGACTTTTTTGGGTTCTTTTATTTTTTTAGGACGGATATATTTATCGGGATTTAAAAGTTTATCTAAACCTTCAGTAACTTGCGCGCCGTTTTTAATCCAGGTAGCTAGTTTTTCTTTGTCGATTTGTAGAGTCTTGGTTTGTGGAGTATAAAAACCGATATCATCGACAAATTTACCATTTGATTTACTCCGATCAGGAGAGACAACGATTCGGAAACTTCTTTGATGAACTTTACCGTTTGGTTTTAATTTTATTTTTAGCATGGATGGAATTATACAATAATTTTTGCAGCTTTGGTAGCGGCATCTTCTTCGGCTTTTTGTTTAGAATTACCCTTACCCGAGGCAATAAGTTCTTCATTTAAATAGACACCGATTTCAAAGATTTTCTGATGGTCAGGGCCGGTTTCTGAGATAGTTTGGTAGTGGGGAGTGATACCTCTTTTGGATTGGGCAATTTCCTGAAATTGGCTTTTAGCATCTTTATAAATGTGTTTTTTGGAGAGAATAATAATATTTTCTGATAAAAATTTTTCTAAAAATTGATCAACAGCAGAATAACCTTGGTCGAGGTGAATGGCACCGATGATACTTTCAAAAGTATCGGCCAAGAGTGAGATGTTTTTTCGACCTCCATGGGTTTCCTCGCCACGACTGAGTAGAATATAGTCACCTAGATTAAATTTTGAGCCAATATCAGCTAAATTTTGAGTACAAACCACTAAACTGCGAAGATTAGTTAGTTGACCTTCATCAAAATCCGGAAAAAGACTAAAGAGTTTTTGGGAAGACCAGTATTCTAAAATAGCATCACCAAGAAATTCCAATCTTTCGTTGCTGGATTTAATCTGACGATTTTCGTTGAGATAAGAACGATGAGTTAGGGCGAGAATCAAATGTTTTGAGTCTTTGAAGTTTACACCAATTTTATTTTGTAGTTCGTCAATTTTGTCCATCTTGTTTTTTTAGTATATTCCCAAGAACTGCATTTACAAAAGCACTTGAGGTGTTTTCGCAAAATTCTTTACTAATTTCTATAGCCTCGTCAATTATTACTTTTGGCGGAGTGTTGGGTTGATTTTTTAATTCCCATATAGCGTATCGGAGGATAGCTAGTTCGACTTTGTTAATTTGATCAACCGGCCACTTGGGGGCGGCTTCGGAAATCAATTTATCAATGTTGTTAATTTCTGGAATTACCGGGTTTATACATTCATCATCGATTTGTCCAGTAATTCCCCAGGCAAAAAGAGTCTGGATAGCTTTTATTCTTCTTTGGTGACGGGGATCGTTTTTGCTTTTCACTTATTACAATTTTTACAGGTAAAACCGGGAATTTTTGGTTGCCCACAGTTTTTACAAGTAGTTACTTGTGCAAGAGGAGTAGCTTTAAATGAAGCGCGGCGACGGCCTTGTCGACGGCTTGAGGGCCAATGTTTAGGTAGTGCAGTCATGGAGGTATTATAGCAAAGAATATTAAGTTTTGACCTAGTTTAGATGTTTTCCAACCAAGGAAAGAGATTCTTTGTTTTTACATAATGATTTTAGATTGAAATTAGGGTAATCATGCTCTAATTCGTCGAGAAGTTTTTGACAGAAGTCCAATAATTTTACATCTGAAAGATCGGCAATTTTTAGTGAAGGAAAACCATGTTGAAGAGTGGAAAAGCTCTCACCTGGACCACGGGTTTTGAGATCATATTCGGCAATTTTGAAGCCATCATTATTTTTAGTTAGAAAGTCTAAACGTTTTAGGGAGGATTCAGTTTCAGATTCAGTAAAAAAGTAACAATAGCTTTGGAGCTCTCCCCTACCTACACGGCCCCTTAGTTGATGAAGTTGGGAAAGACCAAAGTGATCAGCTGATTGAATAATAATTGTTGTGGTATTGGGAAAATCAATACCAACTTCGATAATGGGAGTGGTAACGAGAATGTTAATTTTATTTTTTGAGAAATCACTAAGTATTTTTTCACGGGTTTTTGTATCAGTTTTACCGTGAATTAAGGCTAATTTTTTATGAATAAATATATTTTTAAGTTTTTCAAATTCAACTTTTGCAGATTTAATGGTGGTAGCACTTTCAGACTCTTCGATAAAAGGACAAACAATAAAAGCTTGGGTGTGGCGTTTTTCAATGTCTTTTTCTAACCAATGATAACAATCGGTGATTTTATTTTGAGGGACTAAAAATGTTTTGATTTTAGGCCGATTTTGAGGAGGATTTTTTAGGGTAGACAGGTCAAGGTTACCAAAAAAAGTCAGACTAATAGTTCTGGGAATTGGGGTGGCGGTCATAGTTAAGGTGTGAGGAGGGGTGGAAGAGCTTAAAAAAGACCGCTGTTTAACACCAAATTTATGTTGTTCATCGATAACTAATAGAGCAGTTTTTTTTATAAATTTGTCTTTTTGAAAAATAGCAGCATGAGTGGCGATAATAATGGCATTTTTAGGTAGTTTTTCGGGAAGGTTTTGGTGGGTGGTTAGGAGATAAAGTAGAGTAGAGGGTAAATATTTTTGAAAATTCTGAAAGTGCTGTTGGGCAAGAATTTCGGTTGGAGCTAAAATTATACTTTGATGCTGATTAAGGGAGGATAAATATGCTGAAAGCATAGCAATAACTGTTTTACCGGAACCAACATCGCCACATAGAAGACGATTGGTAACTTTGTCTTTGGAAAGTAAGTCGGTTTTTATTTCAGTCCAGGCTTCGAGCTGGGAATCAGTCAGAGTAAAAGGAAAACTAGAAATAAGATTTTGGATTTTGGAATCAATTAATTTATTGGACTTTAGGATAAATTTAGGTGAATATACAGACCAGGTTTTTTTTTGAAGTCGGGAAAGAATAAGGAGGGAAACTATTTCATCAATAGCTAGGCGATAACGGCTGCGGTTAAGATTTATTTGATTTTCAGGGAGATGAAGGCCTTTTATAGCCTGTTTTAGTGGTAGGAGATGATTCTTATCTAAAAGTTTTGGTGGTAGGGTTTCGGTGATATTTTTTTCCAGGGTATTAAAATTTAGTCCGATAGTTTTTCGAAACCAACGGCTGGTCAAACCCTTAGTTTCCGGGTAAATGGGAATGATTTTTCCAGTATTATATTGTCCGTATTCAGGGGCAAAAATTGTAATTTTACCATTGTAAAAACTGGGAGTGCCGGCAAAAGTCCAAGAGTCACCAACTTTAAAATTTTTTACTAAAAAAGGTTGATTAAACCAAACCAATTCAATGGAAGCGCTTTTGTCCCTTAAGATAATTTTTTGCAGATTTTTGCCGTGACGGGTAAATATATTGTCGCTACGTAGTATCTGTCCGGATATGGTGCAATTTTCGCCTATGTTTATCTTGGAAATTGGAATAACTTTGGAAAAATCCAAGTAACGGTGAGGAAAATGGTAAAGTAAATCTAAATCGGTGGAGATGTCTAAGAGATGAAGTTTATCTTCCGTTTTTGGACCAATACCATTAATTTGGAAGCTCATGCCTTATGTTATCATTAATTATTATGAGGTTTTTAGGTAAGAAAATTGGTAAGAAGCAGATTAGAACCTTTATTTTGGTTTGTGCCACTTTGGCATTATTGTTATCAGGGATGATTCCCTTTTTGGCGATTTTGATACAATGAAAGAATTTTTTTGCCGCATAAAAAGTTTTTTTTGTTTCCGAAAAAATAAAAATCCGGAACTTTGGAGAAGTCTTGGTGACTATGGACATAAAAACAAGTCGTTTAGGGAGATTATAAAAAGTAAGAGGTTTTGGTACCGGTTTTTTATGTTGGTTTTAATAATGTTGGGGATAGCCCTGGTAATGGTGATTGGTCTTTTTTTGTGGTACTCAAAGGATTTACCTAGTCCGACAAAGGTGGTCAGACACGATGGTTTTGCCAGTAGAATATATGATCGTAATGGAGAGCTACTTTATGATTTGTATCATGATCAAAAGCGAGAACCAGTGACTGACGATATGATTCCGGATTATTTAAAAAAGGCTACAGTGGCAGTAGAGGATAAAACTTTTTATAGCCATAGTGGGTTTGATCCAATGGCCCCTTTTAGAATAATTAAAAATATTTTTTATTTTCATAAATTAACTGGTGGTTCTACTTTAACCCAACAATTGGTAAAAAATGTATTGCTGACCTCTGATGTGACAATAACCAGAAAAATTAAAGAATTTATTTTGGCGGTTCAAATTGAAGCCAGATATAAGAAAAGTGAGATTTTATTGATGTATTTAAATGAAGCTCCTTATGGTGGTATGGCCTGGGGAGTAGGTACGGCTGCAGAACAATATTTTGGAAAACCAGTTAAGGATTTAGATTTAGCTGAGTCAGCAATTTTGGCTGGTTTACCACAAAGACCAAATGTTTATTCCCCTTTTTCGACGACGCCGACAGCATATGTTGATAGAACCCAGCATGTATTAAATCGGATGGTGGAAGATAAATATATTGATCAAGAAACAATGAATAAAACGATGGAAGAAGTGAAAAATTACAAATTTTATGAAAATACTTCAAAATTGTCAGCACCACATTTTGTTTTTTGGATAAAAGATATCTTGTCTCAAAGATATGGTGAGGATGTAGCTGATGGAGGTGGTTTAAAAGTTACCACTACCTTAGATATTAGTTTACAAAATCAGGTTCAACAAATTGTTAGTGATCAAATTGATAAATCGGAAAAACTATTAATAAGTAACGGAGCGGCAATAGTAATGGATCCCCGGGATGGTCAAGTATTGGCAATGGTGGGATCGAGGGGTTATAACAGTACTAAAACATCCGGACAATTTAATGTGGTTACTCAGGGACTAAGACAGCCAGGTTCGGCAATTAAACCAATTACCTACTTAATGGGATTAAGAAAAGGGTATACCGCAGCCAGTATGATTATGGATACCCCGGTATCTTTTCCGGTGGCAGGACAAAAAGACTATAGTCCACAAAACTATACCGGGAAATTTTTAGGACCGATTAGTTTTAGAGATGCTTTGGGAAATTCTATTAATACGGTAGCTGTGAAATTATTAGCTTCAGTCGGGGTAAGTAATATGTTGCAACAGGCTTATGATATGGGGATTTCAACATTGGAGCCAACCAGTGAAAATATGAAAAAGTTTGGATTTGCAGTAACTTTGGGTGGAGCTGAAGTTAAAATGATTGATTTGGCCTCGGCATATAGTTCTTTTGCTAATGGAGGAAATAAAATTGAACCTGTAGGAATATTGAAGGTTGAGGACAGTAGCGGTCGAGTTTTAGAGGAGTTTCATCCGGTAACCGGTAAAAGAGTGATGAGTCCTCAGGAAGCATTTATTATTTCTAATATTTTAACTGACAACAATGCCCGAGCGGCAACTTTTGGGACGGTTAATAGTTTAGCAATATCAAACTATCAGGTGGCAGTGAAGACCGGAACCACTAATGATAAAAAAGACAATTGGACTATTGGTTGGACACCAAATCTATTGGTTTCGGTTTGGGTGGGAAATAATGATAATACTGCCATGGGAAAGATAGCTTCTGGTGTATCCGGAGCAGCGCCAATTTGGAGACAAATTATGCTTCATATTTTACCAAAGCGCGATAAACAAGATTTTTCAATTCCGGATAAAATCGTTAATATTTCAGTAGATAAACTTTCGGGATATGGGGTTCATGATAACTTTCCTAGTAAGACCGAATATTTTATTGATGGGACTCAAACCAATACTTCTGATCCAATTCATTTAATGCTTAGGGTTTGTAAGGGGAAGTTTGGATTAGCAACTCCTGAGGATGTAGCCAATGGAAACTATGATCAAAAGGAATATTTTAATTTTAAAGAAGATGATCCGGTGAGTACTGATGGTCGGAATCGTTGGCAGGAGGGAATTGACTCTTGGATAAATCAACAAAGTAATAAAGATGCCTATGTAGTACCTCAGAGTTTTTGTCGAACTGACGGGACTGTGGGGGTGAATTTTGACCAGCCCGGGGACCATTCGACTCAGGGAAATAGCGTTAATGTCAAAATCAATACTGATTCTTTAAAGAAGATAACAGAAGTAAAATTGTGGGTTGATGGAAGTGAGATAAAAACATGGAATGAAAGACCTTTTGAGGGAACTTTTAACATTAACAATGGACCCCACGAATTAAAAGTAAAGGCAACAGATAAAGATGGAGCCAGTAACGAGAGAACTATTCATATTGGGGTTAATGTGCCATGGGATTGGTCCCCTAGTCCGACACCGACATTGACACCTATTCCGACTCCAACTCTTGTTCCGACACTAATTCCAAGCTTAATACCGATAATATCCGGAACCGGAGTGGGATTGACATAGATTGATATATATTAATAGCCTATGATACCAAATAATTTAATTTGGTATATACATTAGCAGTATAAGTATACGACTGCTAATGTGTAACAGATGTGTTTAATCCGAATGTAGAAAGATGAATATTTTTGGCTGTTTTGTCATTACAATTGAAATAAGATACTTGAAATGTATATCGATATTTATTTAGTTTTTGATCATGATAAATATCGGTGATTTGCATAGACCAAAAAATATTGGAGTCAATTTTTTGTGAATATTCATTAATAAGCTCAATAGAATTTTTTTCATTATCTAAAGTCAGATTGGCGTCAAGAGTAATGATTTGAGAGGTTAGTTCAATGGCCTTGGAATTTTTAGTTTGAGGCAGGTATTTATCCGGCATTTCCAAGTCATCTAAAATTATTTCGGCAAAGTTTTGATCAATTATATTTATAGGCAGATTTAGTTCTTTAAGAGATGTTAAAAGTTCCTGAGAATTATAATGGTAAAGACCAAGGGAATATTTTTCTTGATATTGACCATCATTTTGAAAAAATATTTTACCTATTTCAAAAAATTGTGCCTGAGGTAATTTGAAACGATGGTATTGATCAAGCTGTTGTTTTAAAGACTGAATTAGGGACTGCCGTAGATAAATAACCTCAGTATTGATGCTGTTTTGAGTGGTGACTACTGTTTTTGGATTGAGGGCAGATGAGACTAGTGGCCAGGTGAGGACTTCATCATAGCCGATGGTAGTAAGCTTGTCTTTTAATTCATCAATAAGATACAAAATTTTTGGAGTGATATTGGGAACTTCTTTAAAAACTAGAGCTTCGTTTTTGGGGATTTTTTGGTAACCCCAGAAACGGATTACTTCCTCGATTAAGTCAGCTTCGATGGTAATATCCTGACGGAGTGGTGGAGGACTGACTAAATTATTATTTATAGTGCAACCAAGACGAGTTAGAACATCAATTGAAAAGTCGTTTGGGATATCGATACCGGCGGTAAGAGAAGCATTTTTTGGGTCAAAGACAATGGGGGTAGAGTTTACTTTATTTGGATAATAATCAAAAGGAGCGGAGCAAATTTGACCTTGGCAGTATTCTGAAATTAGTTTGACTAAATGATTGAATGCTTGGGGGATTAAATCAGGATCAAGATCTTTTTCTAGACGAATACCAGCCTCAGTGGTGGCTTTGAGATAGCGGCTATTTTGACGAACAGTAGCTCGGTCATAGATGGCAATTTCAACAATAGTGTCTGTAGTTGAATTTTCAATAGCACAGGCTTCCCCACCCCAAAATGATAAACTAAGGGCTTTGTCTGGATTATTAATCATTAAAATATTTTTATCGAGTATCAATTTAGTTTTATCGAGACTGATAAATTCAGAGTATTTGGAATTAATTTCCCAGATTAAATTGTCCGTAGATTTGGCTACATCAAAGGCGTGAACCGGAATACCATAAAGGAACATGGTGTAATTGGTCAGATCAACTAGAGTGTTTACTGGGTTAGTACCGTGAATCCGAATAAATTTTTGAAGCCAGTCAGGTGAAGTGGAATTTTTTAGTTTAGAAATTTTGACGGCCATGATTCGCTTGACTTTGTTTGTGTTTACTTTGATAGGAAGCTGGTAGGTGTTTTCTGGAATTTCTAAAATTTTTGGAAGTACCAGAGGGATGTTGTATAAAACCGATAAATCTTTGGCGAGACCGTAGTAACCAAGACAATCGCCGCGATTGACCTTGATATCTAAATCAAAAACAATTTCCCCTTCAATTTCCTCAAAATAATTGGTGAAGTGACCAATCATAGTGATATCATCACGTAATTGTTCAGGTTTTACCGATAAATCTGGAATAAATTTTTTTAGTTCAGAGTAAATTAATTTCATAGAAGGCGGGGAGAATATATATTTTTAATATTTATTATGAAATTTTTTATCATATTATTTTTCATTGGGTTTGTAGGCCAGGTTGCCACCCATTAAAGTTCGAATGTCTTTGATGTCGTTTTGAGCCATGGTCCAGCGATCAAGACCCATACCAAAGGCGAAACCAGACCAAATTTTGGGGTCGATTCCGGCGGCTTTTAAAACATTGGGATGAATCATTCCGGAGCCTCCCATTTCAATCCAACCGGCATATTTACAAATGGGACAGCCTTTACCATGACAATTAAAGCATTGCATGTCTGGGCCAACACCAGGTTCAACTTCGGGATAATATTTGCAACGGTAACGGACGACAACTTCAGGACCGTAAAGAGTTTTAAACATTAGATCCATGGTGCCAATAAGGTCTTTCATGGTAATGCCTTTATCGACTACTACTGCCTGGTATTGATGGAAAACAAAATGATTACTACGGTTAACTTTTTCGTTGCGATAGACAGAGCCAGGAAAGGCTGCTCTAATGGGTAAGTTGTTGCTTTGGGCTTGGAGTAGATAACTTTCAATAGTTGAGGTTTGAGTTCTTAGAAGGTATTCGGGCTCCTGAATATAGATACTATCCTGCATATCTCTGGCCGGGTGGTCAGAGGGAACATTAAGATGGGTAAAATTATATTCATCAGTAACAATTTCCGGGCTATGATAGACAGAAAAACCTAATTTCCTAAACACTTCGTTGAGTTGACGTTCAGTTTGAGTGATGGGGTGAAGGTGGCCAATTTTTGGAAGAGAAATGTTTTCTTGGTCGTTGATAGTTTTAGAAATATTGTTTGAATCGGAAACATTGGTAGATTGTTGATTAATCAAGGTTTCAATTTCGGCCTTAAGACGATTGAGTTGTTGTCCATATTCACGGGGGTTAGGAGCGGTTTTAATTTCTGCGAATAATTTATTGATTAAACCGGAACGGCCAAGTAATTCAATGCGGGTGTTTTCTAATTCTGCCGATGTTTTGGCAGAATTAATTTTATTTTGACTATCAATCAAGACTTGATGTAGATCCATTTGTTTATATGTTTATATTAACAAAAAACTCCCCTGTTTTGGGGGAGTTTAATATTTTTTTAAAGATTAATATCTCTCCCTTATTTAAGGGAAGTAAAGATAGATTTAAAAGTAGCCGGATCGTGGATAGCGATTTCGCTAAGCATTTTACGATTTAGCTCGACTTTGTTGTCTTTAAGTTTTTTGATAAAAGTAGAATAGCTGGTATTAAAAGGTCGGAGAGCAGCATTGATTCTAACAATCCAGACTTTTCTAATATCACGTCGACGAATACGACGACCGTTGAAAGCGTATTGACCAGCATGTAGGACAGCTTCGGAAGCGACTTTGTAGCGCTTGCTTCGAGTCATCCAATAACCCTTGGCTAGTTTTAAGATTTTTTTGTGACCTTCGCGACGGACGGTACCTGTTTTAACTCTCATATTTTTTTATTTTTTACCTAATAATTTTTTAATTCTGGTAGCTAAACGACCGGTAACAACTTTTTTACCTTTAAGTCGGCGTAATTGCTTTTTAGTTTTTTTACGGCGAAGATGGCGGTCAAAGGATGACTCGCGCATAACTTTACCATTTTTGGTGACGGTAAAACGGTTACTAACCGATTTTTTTACTTTGTGTTTAAGACTAGCTTTTTCCATATTAGTTTTTTGGTTTTTTGACTGGGGTAAAAGTAATCATCAGTCTTTTACCAATCAATTTGGCGGTGCCCTCGGGGGCGGAAATCTCAGCCAGATCGTTTTTGAATCTTTCCACTAGCTGATGGCCGAACTCAGGTTTCTGAATTTGGCGACCTTGGAATTTTATACTTAATTTGACTTTATTTCCAGTAGTTAAAAATTCTTTGGATTTTTTGACCCGAGTGTCATAGTCACCCTGACCGATAAAGGGAGTCATTTGAATCTCTTTGGTTTCACCGCCTTTGATACCTTTTTTCTCAGCTTTGGCTTTTTTAGCCTCTTGATATTTGAATTTAGAAAATTCAATTAGTTTGACAACGGGAGGGTTGGCAGAACCGGCGACTTCGACTAAATCAAGGCCACTTTCCGCCGAAAGTTGGAAAGCTTCGGCCAGAGAGACTACGTTAATTTGTTTTCCATCCTCATCAAGAAGTCTGAGGGTTGGAGCAGTAATTTGGCGGTTAATTTTGTAATACTTTTGTGGCATTGGGTTATTTTATCAAATTTAAGGACTTAGTGTTGATTTGCTCCTTAACTTTGGCTAAAAACTCATCCAAAGGTATAGCACCCAAATCCTGACCGTCACGTTGACGGACGGAGACAGCATTGGCTTCAACCTCACGGGCGCCGATAATCAACATATAGGGAATTTTTTCTAATTGAGCGTCACGAATTTTTCCTTGCATTTTTTCAGAACGATCATCTAGTTCGGCTCGAATCCCCTCTTCTTTTAATTTTGTCAAAATTTTGTTGGCATATTCATGTTGGGCATCGGTAATGGGGATAATTTTGGCTTGAACAGGTGAAAGCCAAAGAGGGAAAGCTCCGGCAAAATGTTCGAGCATGATCATCATAAATCTTTCCGGAGAGCCAACAATAGCTCGGTGAAGCATAACTGGTCTTTTTTTAGTACCATCAGCAGCGGTGTACTCTAAATTAAAGCGTTCCGGCATAACAAAATCAATCTGAACGGTAGATAGTTGCCACTCCCGACCGAGAGCATCTGTGGCAATTAGGTCCATTTTTGGGGCATAAAATGCAGCTTCACCAGGTCCATCAAAATATTCGATGTTGTTTCGTTTCATAATATCAACAGCCCATTTTTCGACTCTATCCCAAGTTTTGGGATCTCCTAGATATTTTTCCGGATGTTCGGGATCACGGGTGGAAAGGCGATATTTATATTTGAGACCAAAGGTATCCATAATTTCTTTAGTCATTTTAAGAGCAGTATCGATTTCTTGATCAACCTGTTCTTCGGTACAAAAGATATGACAGTCATCCTGAGAAAAAGCTCGGACTCTGGCTAAACCATTTAATTCACCGGGTTTTTCATCCCGATATAACATGGCAAAATCAGCAAAACGTAAAGGTAAATCACGATAGCTATGAGCTTCGGCAGCATAAATTTGAGTATGTTGAGGACAATTCATTGGTTTGAGAAAAAATTCTTCATCAGAATAATTACTGACCACCCGAAACATACTATCCTTATATTTATCGTAATGCCCGGAGCATTGAAATAGTTTAGCTTTGGCAATTTGGGGTGTCCAAACTTGAGTGTATCCCTGCTTTACTTGGACAGATTCGACATAGTTGTTAACAGCTAGACGAATAGAAGCACCTTTGGGGGTATATAGAGGTAGACCGCTACCGATTAACTCGGAAAATGTAAAAAGACCAAGCTCTTTACCAAGTTTTCGATGATCTCTTTTTTGTGCTTCTTCGATAATATGAACAAAATTATCTAATTTTTCTTGAGATTCAAAAGCGGTACCGTAAATACGGGTGAGCATTTTATTTTTTTCGTCGCCATGCCAGTAAGCACCGGCAATAGAGAGCAATTTGAAAGCTTTGATATCACCCGTAGAATTGACATGAGGACCAGCGCAGAGATCGATAAAATCTTGCCCGGTTTTATAAATTGAAATTACTTCGTTTCTATCTTTAATGGAGTCTAGCCATTCCATTTTATAAGGATTATCTTTGAATAATACTTTGGCTTCATCTAGAGTAATTTCTGACCTAACTATAGGTAAATTGGCTTTTATTATTTTTGCCATTTCGGCTTCGATTTTGGGAAATTCTTCTTCGGAAATTTTAAAATCGTTTAGAGGCTCAAAGTCAAAATAATAGCCGTCCTCAGTGGCTGGCCCCATGGCCATAAAAAATTTATCTTGGCCATAGAGATTTTGCATGGCTTGAGTGAGTACATGCTCGGCACTGTGACGAATTTTATAAAGCTCGTCTTGGTTGTGTTTGGAAGCGTCAATTTGTGACATATGTAATTATAAATTAAAAAATACGAATAAATAAAGAAAAAAAAGGAAAGCCCGAATCAAAGCATGAAAATTATGCCCTGTCGGGCGATGTAGTCAAAGTTGGAGTAAAAATCTTTACGGAAAACACTGTGTTATTTTAACACAGTCGTAGAAGGACTTTGTTTATTGAAGTTTTGTCAATAGTATGAGAATATTTGTATCGTAATATGTCAAACAAGTACATAGAAAGAGATCCAAGAAATTATATTTTAGACGGAGAAGCTAGGGCACTGTATTGGTATTGTTATAGGGAAAGGTTTTATAGTTTAAAAAAAGAATTACAGGTTGGAAAAACGATTAGAACAGATCTAGATGTTTGTTTAGTTTCAAATAATTTATTAAAACCCCAAGACTTTGATTTGAGGAAAGTTGACCGATCAGAGATAGACGGTTTTACTTTCCCCGGTGTTTCGGCACATATAAAATTTACCAGCAATTTACACGAAGCTTGTGGAGCGATTTTTGACAGAGATGCAAAGAGACAAGATTGTATGTATACAGCTCGAGTAGATAGGGTTCAGGAAACGGGTTATCAAGTTTATTATGTGCCATTACACAACCAACCTTTGCATGTAAGGTTAGTTCATTTGGAACACATTCAAAATCCGGAATTAGACCAGGTGCCAATAAGATTTCG